>PEBW01000004.1 GCA_003050565.1 Brockia lithotrophica | reverse complement strand
GTGCTGTATCGGGAGGACTACGACACGAACGGGAACTTGAAGCAGTCGTTCCGGGCGGTGCAGAGCAAGTACGTGACGCCCGGGAAGTCGATTTCGGAGACGTTTGTGGATGTACCTTCGGAACCGGGGGTGTACCGGTACGGGGTGCACGTGGTGAACGTGAACTACGGGTGGAACGACGAGAGGAACTCGCAGAGCGGGTTTTCTCCGGGGGTGTACGGCCCGGTCGAGGTGAAGGTGAGGGCGACGACGCCCGCGGTGACGTCGTTTGCGGCGAGCGCGAGGGAGGCGAAGCTTGGGGAAGGGATTCGGCTGAGCTTTACGGCGCGGGACGATGCGGGGATTTTCAAGGCGGTGCTGTATCGGGAGGACTACGACACGAACGGGAACTTGAAGCAGTCGTTCCGGGCGGTGCAGAGCAAGTACGTGACGCCCGGGAAGTCGATTTCGGAGACGTTTGTGGATGTACCTTCGGAACCGGGGGTGTACCGGTACGGGGTGCACGTGGTGAACGTGAACTACGGGTGGAACGACGAGAGGAACTCGCAGAGCGGGTTTTCTCCGGGAGTGTACGGCCCGGTCGAGGTGAAGGTCGTTCAACCCGTAGCTTTATCCCAACCCATACGCGTTCTTTTGGGAGAAAACGGCCAGCGACTCGCGGTAAACCCTCGAGGGGACTACATGCTTTTAGGCTCCGACGGGAGGATCCTCACCTTCGTATCCTCACAAGATACGGTAGAACTCGTTTCTCAGGATCCGAGTACCATCAAAGTCTTCAAAAACGGAACGTTGTTGCAAACCGTATCGCAAAAAGTGCAGTTTTTTGCCGCAAAACCCGGATCCCAGATTCATTACCGACGCGTTCTTCCCAAAACCGCCGTCGTCACCGCGGATGTTCTCAACGTTCGCTCGGGCCCCGGAACGAATTACCCCGTAATCGGCAGTTTGACACAAGGGTCCCGGGTTTCCGTGCTCGACGCGGCCCTCGACGGCGCGTCGCAAGAGTGGTACAAGATCGCGCTGGCGGACGGAAGGGTGGGGTACATAGCAAGTTGGTACACGGACAGAGGCGGAGCCGGCTCGGGAGGTACCTACCGGACGAATCTCACCGTAGTCAACGATTCTGCGGGACTTCGGGTGATCAACGAGCTGGAGCTGGAAGATTACCTCAAGGGCGTCGTACCGCGCGAAATGTCGGATTCGTGGCCCATGGAGGCGCTCAAGGCGCAGGCGATTGCCGCTAGGACGTACGCGCTGAGCGCGCGCAATGCAAATCCCAACGCCCTGTACCATGTCTACAGCGACGAGCGAAGCCAGGTGTACGGAGGCGTTTCTGCAGAGCAGCCGAACGCTAACCGAGCGATCGAGGCGACGCGCGGTGAGGTGCTTCGGTACAACGGAAACCTCATAAGTGCGTACTTCAGCGCTTCGAACGGCGGGTTTACGGAGCGGGCCGAAGACGTATGGATCGCTTCGCTTCCGTACCTTGCGGCCCAACGGGACGAGTTCGACGCCAACGACGGCAAGAATCCGCACTACAATTGGCGGGTCGAATGGACGGCTTCGGACCTTCAAAAGAAGTTCGGCCTCCAAACCTTTACGGAAATCAAGGTGCAGGAGCGGACGAACACGGGACGCGTCAAGGCCGTGGTCGTCCGCGGCGTGGATGCGACCGGTACGAGCAAAGAAATTCCGATTCGCAATGCGGACAACGTGCGCATCACCTTCGGGTTGAAGAGCATCGCCAGCGATCTCTTCGTACCGGAAGTGCGCGTAGCTCGGGATTCGATTCCTTCGTACGTTCGCGATGCGAACGGTACTTTCCGAGCAGCCGACCCCCTGCCCGGAGGTACTCTCCTCGCGGTTCTGGAAGAAGTTCAGGCACCGAGCAACGGAGGGGTGTGGCTGCGCGTGCGGCTTTCGGATGGCAGCGAGCGCTATGTGGACAAGTCCGGTGTCGTACCGACAAAGGTCGTCTTTACCGGGAGCGGATGGGGACACGCGTTGGGGATGTCCCAGTGGGGAGCAAAGGGGCGTGCGGAGAAGGGGCAAAGCTACCGCGACATCCTCTCCTTCTACTTCCCCGGCGCAAAGATCGAAAAACTTTGGTGACGCAAAGATCTTGGGCTTCGATAGTGCACACCTATTGCCAAAGGGGGGGTTCCATGGTAAGATAAGCTGCGTGGTTACACAGGGCATGCGAAATGCGACGTTCACTCGGCGGTGGGGAGCTGCTCCCCTGGAGTGAGGTCCTCCTAGCTCGCAGCCCACGACGCTAGGAAGGGGGGGTGCGCGATGGCGATGGTCTACAGCACGTCGGGCCGGCACATCGCCGTCGACCTCTGGGGTGTGGACTTCGACCTGCTGAAAGATGCAAAGTGGCTGGAAGGCCACGCGGTCGAAGCCGTCGAGCGCACGGGCGCTACGGTGCTCGGCGTACAGTCCCAACAGTTCGAGCCCCACGGGGCTACCGTCCTCGTACTGCTTTCGGAGAGCCATCTTTCCATCCACACGTACCCCGAGCACGGATTCGCTGCGGTGGACGTGTACACCTGCGGTGAGCACGTGGTTCCGGAAGAGGCGATCCGCTACCTCATCGAAATCCTCAAACCGGAGAAGGTGTACGGCAAGAAACTCGTCCGGGGAGAGGGCGACATGCGGGTAGAGGACGTCTCCACCGCCCGAGGCGAACTTCAAATCCGCTGAGGGCTGCCGGCCAACGCCGGGGGCAATTCCCGGCGGGAAGCTTGAGGAGGGGCGATCGCCCCTCCTTATTGTTTTCTTCGGCAAAAGAGTTGTTTTCTTCGGGAAAAGAAGCAGGATAAGGTCGACCTCGACGCGAAAAGACCGTCGATGCATTGCGAACGTGCACAGCTCGGGCATCGGGGGAGGAGGGGGGCCATGCTCCAAACAGCCGATCGGCAAGGGCCGTGGCTTACCGTCGTAAGCGGGCCCATGTTTGCCGGGAAGAGCGAGTTTCTCATCGCCCTCTACCGCAACTTGACGGAAGGCCGCGGGCGGGAGTCGGAATACATCGGTGTGTACAAGCACGCTCTGGACAAGCGGTACGGCGAAGGGGAGATCGTGAGTCACGCCGGGAAGCGGCTCCCCGCTACTCCCGTGGGATCCGCCGAGGAACTCTATACGAGGATTCGGTCGCGCGGCGAGCGCGTCGTCCTCGTGGACGAGGGACAGTTCTTTCTCGATGCGGATTCAGACGGACGCTATGTCCTGGTCCGGGTGGTTTCGCACCTTCTCGGCCGCGGGGTATGGGTTGTGGTGGCCGGTTTGGATAAGGACTTTCGCGGGTTTCCCTTTGGGCCCATGGCCGACTTGCTCGCTCTCGCCGACGAACGGATCAGCCTGTTCGCCCGTTGTGCGGTATGCGGCGCTCCGGCAACGCTTACCCAGCGTCTCGTAGACGGGAAGCCCGCCCGGGTGGACGACCCTCTCCTGCTCGTCGGAGCGGAGGAAGCGTACGAACCCCGTTGTCGCCGGTGCCATCGCGTTGAGGGGGATCCGCAGGACGCAAGAACCACCCTGTTCGGCTTTAGGGCTCCCGATGTGAGCAATCCTTTGACATCAGGTTGAGCTCGGTAGCGGCCGACTCAGCATAAACGCGGCTCCCGATGTGAGCAATCCTTTGACATCGGGGGAGGAAGCGAGGTCTTTCTGAGGATTTTCGTCAGCAGGACCGTTTTGAAGACCCGCCGGTACCTAAAGTGTACGTGAAAAAACGACGATCCCCGAAGCGGAGGCGCGGGGAAACTTCGACGTAGTCCCAAAGATCGGGCCGCCGAAGAACCTACCCCGGTCGAGTAGCTTTGGGGAGGGAGTTCTATGCGCGCGCGGTTTTGGCCCGTGCTTCTCGCCGGCGTTCTTTGGCTGATAGGGACTTCCGTAGGCGGTTGCTCGGAAGCCCAGTTTCCCCCTTTTGCCCCGGCGGTTTCTTCCGGGCAAAAGGGCGCAATGGTTCCGCCCTTCGGTGGGGATCACCCCGCAGAACGAATAGGCAGCCCCCCTTCTTCCGGATCGACAAAACCCGACAACACCCCCGGCTCGGGGAGTTCCTCGGGCGTAGGCGTAGGAGAAACGGAGCAAGATTTTGCTCCGCTTTCGGAGGCGCGGCCCTTGGAGGTGCCGGCCGCGCCTATGCCGCCCTCCGCCTCCGGGGAAGAAAAGAAGGCATCGCCACCGCCTGCCGCCACTTCTCCTACGCCGAAGAATCCCTCTTCGGCCCCGACGTCTTCTCCCGTTGCGGGAGGTGGTCCCGCCCCGTCCTCGTCCGGCGCGAAGGCAAAGGGCGCTTCGAAGGCGAGAACGCCCCAATCGACTACGAGGTCTGAGGCCTCCTCGCCCGAGAAACCTGCGGACGGGGTTCTTCCGCTGGGGGCGTCTTTTGCCGAGGTTGCCGCGGCGTGGGGAAGCCCCACTTGGCAAGGTGCTACTCCTTACGGAGAGGTGTTTTGGGCGTACGAGCGGTCGGGGAAGTTCCGACGCGGTGTCTACTTCCTAGGCGGCCGGGCGGAATCCTTCGTCCTCGGTGCGGGAGAAGGATTTCTCGACTGGACGGTGGACAAAAACGTCGTGCCGCCCAAGAGCGCCGTTTTCGTTTCGTATCGGGGAGTTTCCCTGCGCGTGGACCCTATGTCTCAGGATTTCGGCATTTTCCTTACGACCCCGGCCGACGGCCAAGCGGCTGTAGAGCTCTTTGTCGACCACGCCGCAGGCGACAAGCTTCTCTACCTTCGGGTGAGTCGGTGGGAGCGGATCTTGCGCGAGCGGCTCTATCCCGTATCCTTTCGATACACGCCGCCGCGGCCGGACTGGCTTACGGAAGCGCTCGGCGCTTCCCCCGCCTATGGAGATGAGGCCATGCGTACGGAAGAGCGTTTTCTCGCCAGCCTCATCCGCGATTTTCGTCTGAGGAACGGCCTTTCTTCGCTCGCATGGGACGACGCGGTTGCAGAGGCGGCCAAAAGACACAGCGCCGACATGGAGACGAACGGTTTCTTTAGCCACGTTTCCCCGACGAACGGAACGCTGGCCGAACGCCTTGCCCGTGCAGGGGTTTCCTACTCGGTAGCGGGTGAAAACATCTCGCGGGGCTTCGACGACGCCCTCGAGATGCACGTCGCCTTTCTGAATTCCCCCGCGCATCGGCAGAACGTCGTCTTCCCAGAATACACGCACTTGGGAACGGGAATGGCAGGGACGTACATGACCGTGGATTTCGTAGGGCGGTGACGGCGTCCGTACGGTCCCTTTTCCATCACCTGCGGCGAAAAGGCGCACAACCCTCCCCGCAACGGGGAGGGTTGTGGATTTTTTGCTTCGGAAGGAAACCCGCCTCAGTGGGGCATTTGTTTTCCTTTGGCCTGGGCAAACATCTGGTAGATCTGATCCAGCTTCGGCTGGTCTTCGGCTTCTACCGGGTACCAGCCCTTGGCGAAGAGGTACTCGAAAAGTTTGCGGTTTGCCCCGTGGGTCTCCGAGAGCATGTGCACGAGGTCGTTGTGGAGCTGCTCGGAGGTGGCCTCACCCGCGGCGATGTTGAGACCGCTCACGATGTACTTTTCCATGGCGAGTGCGTCGCGGGCGAGGTCGTAATCGCTCATCGCCGTCGTTTCCGGAATCGCCTGTGCTCCTGGCGGTTGTAGCGTCTGGGGGCTCATGGAGTCTCCCTCCTCGTCGTCGGGGTGTGCTTGTCGGATGGGGTGTTCAGCGTACCGCCTGCGGTTCCCGGGTCATCTGCGTCTGGGCTTGGAAGGATTGGATCTGCGCGGCGTTTTGCGTCTGCAGGTGGCCGAGAAGCGTGTCGTAGTGGCGGCGGTGCATGCCGGCGATCTCCGAAAAAAGCTGTTTGAGCGCGGGATCTTGGATGTGCTGCTGGAAATCCGTGCACTTCTTCACGGCGAGGAGCTCCCAGCTCAGGATGTCCTTGAGGTAGAGGGCGTCTTTTGTCGTAATTGCGTTGGGCGGTTTGACCATCGCACGTACCCTCCTCTACGGATTCGGGGTTCGGGTATTCCTGAAAAGACCCTTCGTGGGCAAGCCATCGGGTCTTCGGGCGTAGTGTGTCTAAGGTCTCGCCTTTTATACGGGAAACGAGACTCGTTCGGCGGAATTTGGGGACCGATGGGTTCACCCGGCAGGCATGCCTCTCGGGAAGGGCAACGGAATCGGGGAAAGGAGATGTGAACAAAAACCGTCAAGGCCCCAAAGGATACCCTTTGGGGCCTTGACGGCGGGCAAACGGTTCCTACCAGGCGTACAATACGGTGTACAGGCCGCGCAGGAGGAGCATCGCGAGGAACTTATAGACGAAAAGGGCGAGAATCGGCGAAATGTCGAGGATCCCGATCGGGGGAATGATCCGGCGGAAAAATCCCAGGTACGGTTCGCTGATCTCCGCGAGGAAGCGCACGAAGCGCGTGTTGTACAAAGGCGGGATCCACGAAGAGAGGATGTAGAGGATCATCGCGTAAAAGTACAGGTCTATCGCCCAACTCGTGAAGAGCAAGATGTACTCGCGGATCATCGTCCACCTCGCGCTCTAAGACGGCGGGATTTCTACGTCACACACAAGTATACCACCGAGCATCCGAAAGGTCGAGGGATGGGGAGGGGAAAGCAATGCGGGTGGTATTCGTCGTCGCCGGCGGAGTCAAGGAGGAAGGGGATTTTCGTTCGCTCCTTCGGGCGGAAGGCGAAGAGACGGAGGGTGTGGTCTTCATCGGCGCCGACGAAGGGGCACTGTGGCTTGTCGAGCACGGCTTTCGGCCGGAGCTAGCCGTAGGAGATTTCGATACGGTCGGCGACGAGGGGATTCGCCGTCTGCTCGCCGCGGGAGTTTCCGTCCGGACCTTTGCCCGCGAGAAGGATGCGACCGATACCGACCTCGCCGTAGAAGCCGCCCGAGAGTTCCGTCCGGACGTCCTCGTCGTGTACGGCGGGATCGGCACCCGCTTCGACCACACGCTTGCCAACGTCCACATTCTGTACCGCCTCGTTCGTTCCGGATGTCGGGCGTACCTCGCCGACCCGCACAACCGCATTCGCCTCCTGGGTCCGGGGATTCACGCGCTTCGGTCGACCTTTCCCTTCGTGTCCCTCCTCCCGTGGAGCGAGGAAGTTCGAGGGATCACCTTGCAGGGATTCCGCTTTCCTCTGGAGAACGCTTCCCTCGCCTGGGGGACGAGCCGCGGGATTTCCAACGAACTCCTCGCCCTGGAAGGTGAAATCCGAATCCGCGAGGGATACCTGCTCGTCGTAGAAAGTCGGGACACCGCGTAGGTTTGGGCGCGCATTTCGAACGCCTTGGCCACGCACGAACGTTCGTCGTTCGTCACGGGTGGCGGACGAAGGATTCGACCACGTCCCGCAGGCGGGGGAAGTGCGTCCACGGAGCTTCCCGCGGAGGCAAGGCGACGAACTCGAGGGGTTCGCCCGTCGTCGGATGGGCAAAGGAGAGGTAGGCCGCCCACAGACCGATGGGGATTTCGTCGGGCGCCTTTTCCCGTTTGCGATCCGTTCTCCGTCCGTAGACGTGATCCCCCCAGATGGGCGTCCCCAGTGTGGCAAGTTGCACCCGGATTTGGTGAGGGCGTCCGGTGACGAGGCGCACGTGAAGGAGGGAAAGGCCGTCGGCGTACTTGAGCGTCTCGTAGGTGAGCACGGCCTCTTTTCCTGCGGGATCTTCCGGATCGACCAGGCGGACGCGCGGCTTTCCAGGGATCTTTCGTAGGGCGTGGCGCAACGTCCCCTTTTCCGGTTGGGGAAGCCCGACGACGACGGCGAGATACCCCTTCTCCCAGCGCCGCTGCCGGATGGCGGCAAAGAGGCGTGCCGCCGCCTTGCTCGTTTTGGCAAAGGCGAGTACGCCTCCCACCTGCCGGTCAAGGCGGTGGAGGAGGGCGAGGTACGCCCGCCCCGGCTTCCGTTCCCGCACCTTGCGCCGTTCCTTAAGGATGTCCAGGAGGTTGGGGCGTCCCGTGTCGTCGCCTTGGCTCAAAAGACCCGGGGGTTTTACGACCACGAGCACGTGGTTGTCTTCGTAGAGGATGGGAATCCGGTAGCCCGCCGCTTCCCAGTTCGCGGTCTCGCGGCCGTTTGCATCTTTTGGATCGTGTGGGTCGGAGCCAAAAGGCGAGGAATGGGAGCGGTCCATGCACATCCCTCCAAATCGTCGAGGGCGTTCACCAAGAGGAGCCCCGCCAGTCCCGAACCATATCACGTCCGAGGCAAAAAGGAAACACGGCGCCCGTTTTCTCTTTCGGCGGGCCGAATCCCAAACGGCAGGGCGGGGACGTGCATAGGGTGTAGCGCTCGTGGGAGGAGGTGAAAGGCATGGCCATGGCGGGCGCTGGCGCCGTTGCGGGAAGCGGCTTCGACGGTTTCTTCGGCGGTGCGGGGATGCGAACCTTTGCCTTCGCCATCGTCATTTACGTGCTCCTCGTCATCGTCCTTGACGGCCGCTGGTGGGGTTGAACCCTTCCGGAGCTCAGGCGTAAGCCCTGCGGCCCCGCGCCCGATGGACATCCGCACACGCACCCAGGAGGCGCGGGGCATACCGTAGGGCGGGGCAAGCGAAGGAGGTGAACGGGATGTTCCATAGCGGCTACAACTTCTTTGCCTTTGCCATCGTGATCTACGTCCTCCTCGTGATCATCTTGAACACCGGCGTGTTCGTCCCGCGTGCGTAAGCCCCTTGCCACACCTAAGCCGTAGGAGGTGTTCCGGATGAGCTTCGCGCAAGCGCAGGCGGCGGCTGGAGAAGCCCCGTTCTACGCCCCCTCCGGCGTGAGCGTCTTCGCCTTTGCGGTGGTGATCTACGTCCTCCTCGTGATCATCCTCCGCACCGGAATCCTCGGTTGACCCTCGCGTGGGGGAAAGCCCCGCACCCGCCCCTTCTAGGGCGGGTGCGGGTATTGTACTGCGTCGTTGGCGAGGTTTACCGTTTGGACGGGGCGTTACGCTTCTCGGGCTCCCAGGGTTTCCTGAGCGAGCTTTACGTCGCTCTGCAAGAGGGTCTTCAGGTCGTAGGCGGGGTACAGGCCGAGCTTGCTCATCGCGTGAAAAACTTCTCCCTGAAAGCCCAGCCACTCGCCGAGCTGGCGCAGGAACGTTTCGCGCACGACGGGGGTCGCCGATTCGATCGCGCCGCCCGTCGCTCCCCAGATGATTTGCTTCGCGGAAAGGTTGATTCCCTGAAGCGCGTGGCGTTCTTCTCGCGTGAGCACGCAAATGCCCTCCTTCCTTCTGCGTGAGGCGGTCCCTGCTTTTCCAATTCTGCCTCAGGAAACGTGGGAGGTTTCGAGGAGCGCGACGATCTCGCGGATGTGTTTCTCCAGAAGCGCGCGGGTGCGGGCTACGATGGTTCGAATCGCCTCGTGCTGTACGGACTTCTCCTTTTCGCGCAGGTCTGCAAGGGCGTAGGTGTACACGAGGAGCAGCTCGTGCAGGGAGAGCGCTTCGTGGGGGGCGAGGCGGACGACGTGCGACGCGTACCGCACCGGCCAGAAGGCGTACACGCAAGTTCCCTCCTCATTTCCCTCGTTTTCCTCGAGGTTCTTCGGCCGCGGGCGGAATTCCCGGTGCCCTTCCCTGTGTATTCGCCTGTACGCGGGGTGTGTAGGCGGGTGCGGACGCCCGGGGAAAATGTCTTCCTTTCTTGCCGCGTCGCAACACTTGGGGTAGATTGGGAGCAGCAAACCCATGGGATCCACTTGTCGCCTTCGGGAAGACAGCCTTACGAAAAAGGCAGGTCGGTGACGCACATGCCGCCGAAGACACCCGATGAACGAAAACCCGCGGACGTTCGGCCGCAGGGGGAGGTACCCGATGCCCGGGTCGCCTTTTGGGGCGACAGAGGTCTCTCCCCTCTTGTCACGGACTACTACCAGCTCACCATGATGTACGCCCACTTCCGCCGGGGAACGGCCGCCAAGCGGGCGGTGTTCGACGTCTTTTTCCGGCGTACGCCGTGCGGGAACGGGTATGCGATCTTCGCGGGGCTCGCCCAGGTGCTCGAGTTTCTCGCCCGACTTCGCTTTACACGGGAAGATCTGGAAGAGCTGCGCAGGCTCGGCTTTACGGACGAAGACTTCCTCCGCGCCCTCGCGGAATTTCGCTTTCGCGGGGACGTGTGGGCGGTACCCGAAGGGACGGTCGTCTTCCCCTACGAGCCGCTTCTTCGCGTCGAGGCGACCCTCTTCGAAGCGCACCTCATCGAGACGCCCCTCTTGGCCATCGTGAACCACCAGACGCTCATCGCGACGAAGGCCGCGCGCGTCGTCACGGCTGCCGACGGCGATCCCGTGCTCGAGTTCGGTCTTCGACGTGCCCACGGACCGGAAGCCGGGGTGTGGGGGGCGCGGGCGGCGTACATCGGCGGCGTGCACTCTACCTCCAACGTCTACGCAGGGACGCGCTTCGGGATCCCGGTGACGGGTACGCATTCCCACGCCTTCGTCCAAAGCTTTCCGTCCGAGCGGGAGGCCTTTTTCGCCTTCCTCGACGCCTTTCCCGAGCGGGCCATCCTCCTCGTGGACACGTACGACACCCTGCGGCAAGGTCTTCCCACGGCGGTTGAGGTGTTGCGGGAACACAGGGAGCGGCTGGGTCGTTCCCCGGAGGTGTACGGCGTGCGCCTGGATTCCGGCGACCTCGCCTACCTGTCCAAGGTGGCGCGGCGCATGCTCGACCGCGCGGGCCTTAGGGATGCCCTCGTCCTCGCTTCGGGAGACCTGAGCGAGACGATCATTCGCGACCTCAAGCTCCAGAAAGCCCGCATCGACGCCTGGGGGGTGGGGACGGACCTCATCACATCGGCGGACTGTCCCGCGCTTGGCGGCGTGTTCAAACTATCCGCCGTAGCCTCCGACGGTGGCGAACTCGAACCCGTGATCAAGGTGAGCGACAATCCGGAAAAGATCACAAATCCGGGGCGCAAGCAGGTGTGGCGTTTCTACCACAAGCGCCGTGGGGAGGCCATGGCCGACGTAATCGCCCTCGACGAAGAACCCGTTCCGACGGGGCCCTACGAGATCTTTCACCCCGTCTACACGCACAAGCGCAAGATCCTGGTGGACTACGAAGTTCGCCCACTTCTCGAGCCCGTTTTCCGGAAGGGGGAAGTCCTCGCTCCGTCTCCGAGCGCTTCCGAGGCGCGGCGCAACGCTCGGGAGGAATTGGCGCGCTTTTCGCCCGAGGTTCGGCGCCTCCTCAACCCCCACGAGTACATCGTCGACCTCTCGCTCCCCCTGTGGACGCTCAAGCAGAACCTCCTTCGCCAGGTCAGCCGTCCTGCCCGGCCGTTTGCCGCCGAGCCGTACGACCAAAACGGCAACGGAGATTCCGGATCCCCTCCTTCGTAGGGAGCGCGGCCGTAGCCCTCGTCTTGCCCGTTGGGGACACGCGGAACGACGTAGGTCTTCTGGGGCATGTGCAAAGGTACCCGTGCGCATCGCCTGGCCGTGCACGTCGCATGCGGGGAGAAGTCGTACGGGCTAGCTTTGGATTCTTGTAGCCCCATACCAGAAAGGGGTTGAGAGACGTGCCGGCCGTAGGTTTGATCGGGTTCGTCCTCTTTCTCGCCTTTTCCGGTTTCGGGATGGTAATTCCCGTGTTGCCCTCGCTCGTCGAGGAGGCCGGTGCTGCCCCGTACCACCTCGGGTACCTCCTCGGGATTTACTCCCTCGTTTCCTTTCTCATGGCGCCGGTATGGGGGGCCCTCTCCGACCGCTGGGGCCGAAACCGCGTGATCTTCATCGGCCTTTTGGGTTTTGGTCTCAGCTTTTGGCTTTTCGGGATGTTCGTCCACGACCTCGTCTGGATGTACGTTTCTCGCATCCTGGGCGGCCTCTTCTCGGGAGCGGCGATCGCCTCGAGCATGGCCTACCTCGCCGATGCCACGGAAGACACCGCGCGCACGCGGGCTATGGGGATTGCCGGGATGTCCATCGGGCTCGGGTTCGTGCTCGGTCCCGCGATCGGGGGGATTCTCGGCCAGAGCCAGGCTTCGCTTCCGTTTTACGCCGCAGCGGTGCTTTCCTGGTTTGCGGCACTCCTCGTCTTTGCGCGGCTTCCCGTCGTCGCCCCCCGACAGGGCGGGCACATGGCTACGGGCCTGGACGCGGCCTTCCGCCTCTTGCGCGGCCGAACGGGGTACCTCCTTGTCCTCACGTTCCTCGTCACCTTTTCCCTCGCCGGACTCGAGAGCACCGTCGCCTTTTATGCGATGCGCACTTTTGGGGCGACGCGTTACGAGTTGGGCATCCTCTTTACCTTTGTCGGGCTCGTGACAGCCTTTACCCAGGGCGCCCTCGTCTCCAGGGTCCGGGAAGGTCAAGAAGCGCGGGCGATCGCCCTGGGACTGCTCGTGAGCGCTCTTGGGTTTTACCTGATCGTGTTTACGAGGAACCTCTTTTCCGCGATCCTCTTCGTCTCTATCTTTGCGCTGGGCAATTCGCTCGTTCGCCCGATCGTCCTCTCCCTCCTCACGCGAGTCACGCGCGTAGCGCAGGGAGCGACAAGCGGTGCCAATACGGCGATGGATAGTCTCGGCCGCGTCCTCGGCCCGGTAGTCGGAGGCTACTTGTACACGTGGGAGCCGCGGGCGCCGTTTTTCGCCGGCGTTCTGTACTCGCTCGCGGGACTCGCCGTACTGTACCTATTCGTGCGGCGTAGCGCCTCGGAAGAAGGGACGCCGGCTTCACCACGTTCCTGAACGGGAGGGACATCGCTGCGGTAGGACGCTTTCGGCATCGGGCGAACTCCGGCCCGTGCTCGCGTCGCGTTCGTCGAGGAAGCCCGAGATGTCGCTTGCACAGGGAGTTTTTTACGGGTGAGAGTCCGTTTCGGGCGCGACCTTGCCTTCGAGGGGAAATGCAGCTCGCGGTTCGTACATCGGGCGGCGCCTAAGGTGCGAGGCGAAGAGGATCACCTCGTCCACGGCAAAGCTCGCGACCGCACCGTCGTCCGCCGCGTCCCAGATCTTCGCGGCACGCGCGGGGGAGTAGGGTTTCGCACCGCGGTAGCGGCGGGCAAGGGTGAGGTGGGCGACAAAGGGCTTCGTGTCCCCCGAGAAGCCAACGCGCGCTGCGGCCGCACGCACGCGGTGGGCGAGGTCGGCGAGTTTTTCCGCTTCTCCCGCAATCCGTACGTAGAGGACGGAGGGATGCGCCTCCGGTCCAAAGGTACCGAGCGGTCCGAGGGAGAGGCGGAAGGAAGAGAGGGGACGTACGGCCTCGCGGAGTTCCGTTCGGAGTTCGGCAAGTTTCCCGGTCGGGATGTCCCCCAGGAAGAGGAGCGTAATGTGGTAATCTTGAGGATGAACGGCCGTCTGGAAGGGGAAGGTTCGGAGGAGGTGGTCCGTTCGGGCGGCAAGGTGCAAGCGCACGGGCGCCGGGACGGGTACGGCGACGAACATGCGCTCGCTTTCGGGCTTTGAACGGGAGCTTTCCGAAAGAGTCACGGATCGGTTCCTCCTTCTCTGCAGGCGGGGACGCCGGAGGTTGGGTCTACGCTCGGGACGTGGGGCGAACCAGAGATACCGGAGGCGTCCGGGGGGTGTGCCGCATGCAGAAGGTGATCATCGTCGAAGGAAAGACGGATCAGCGGCGGCTCGAGGAAGTCCTTGCGGAGCCGGTGACCTTTCTCCTCACGCACGGCACCCTAGGGGAAGAGGAGCTTCTTCGGCGTCTCCTTCCGTACGAGCGAGAAGACGTGTATATTTTTGTCGACGCCGACGAACCGGGCAACCGCCTTCGCCGTCTCCTCGGACGGTGGTTTCCGCGGGCCAAGCACCTGTACACGCGCAAAATCTACCGCGAAATCGCCCATACCCCCCTCGCATACCTCGCCCGCGTGCTCGACGAGGCACACTTCGCCGTGCGCGAGGAGTGGCTCCTGGCCTGGGAACGGGAGGTCAACGGGAAGGAACGGGGAAGGCGGAGGAGAAGGAGCCGTAATCGAAATCTCGACGAAGAAGAAAGGAGCGAAGGACGTGGCACCTAACGAAGAACTGCTGCGGGCCTACGCACGCCTCGCGGTGCGCAAAGGAGTGAACCTTCAGTCCGGGCAAGTCCTCGTGCTCAATGCCCCGGTGGAGGCGCGGGACTTCGTTTCGTACCTCGTAGAAGAGGCATACCGCTCCGGTGCCCGGTACGTGCTCGTGAACTACGGCGACGACCGCGTGACGCGTCTTCGCTACCTTCTCGCCGACGACGAGGCGCTGGACTACTTTCCCCGGTGGGTGGGGGAGGGCTACGCCCAGATGGCGCGCGAGGGCGCGGCCTTTCTCTCGATTTACGCCCCGGACCCGGACCTCCTCGCGGACATCCCCGCCCCCCGCGTCGCCCGAGGAGACAAGGCGCGGCGCGAAGCCTTCCGCGGCTATTACGCGTACACGATGAGCGATCGGGCGCGGTGGTCGCTCATTTCCGTCCCGACGCCCGCCTGGGCGAGGAAGGTCTTCCCCGATCTTTCGGAAGGAGAGGCCGTCGAGGTGCTCTGGGACGCTGTCCTCGGGATCTCTCGCGTTCGACCCGGAGATCCGCTGGAAAACTGGGACGTCCACCGCCGCAACCTCGAACGGCGGGTTGCCTACCTGAACGCGAAGCGCTACCGCAAGCTTCACTTCCGCGGCGAGGGGACCGACCTCCTCGTAGGCCTTCCCGAAGGTCACATCTGGCACGGCGGCGGGGCGACGGACCACGGGGGAATCCCCTTTCAGCCGAATATCCCCACGGAAGAAGTGTACACGATGCCGCATCGGCTCGAGGTAGAGGGGTACGTGCGGAACACGAAGCCGCTAAACGTTCACGGGACGCTCGTGGACGGCTTCACCCTGTGGTTTGAGGGAGGGCGCGTCGTCCGCTTTACGGCAGAGCGCGGGGAAGAGACCTTACGCCACCTTTTGGATACCGACGAGGGGGCGCGGCACTTGGGCGAAGTGGCCCTCGTGCCCGTGGACTCTCCCGTGGCCCAGAGTGGGCTCCTCTTCTACAACACGTTGTACGACGAAAACGCCTCCTGCCATCTCGCCCTCGGCCAGGCTTACCCGACGACCCTCCAAGGAGGGCCGGACCTTTCCGAAGACGAGCTCCGTGCGCGAGGCGCCAACCGAAGCCTCATCCACGAGGACTTCATGATCGGGAGCCCCACGCTCGACGTCGACGGAATCCTTCCCGACGGAACGCGGGAACCGCTCCTCCGCCGAGGTCTCTGGGCCTTCGAGGTTTGACGTGTACCCCGGCGCGGCTCGGTTTCGGCGTCGGGCTTACGTTTCCTTTTTCGACGATTGTCGGAAGAAAAAAAGGCGGGAGGGAAGTAAGGGGAAAGATTGCGAATCCTGCGCTTGCCCGGGAAATATCAACCCTCGGATTTCTCGCGGGAGGGGACGTCCTTTTCCGATCCAGGGGGAGTGCGAGAAAGGGCGCTTTCGCCGGCGGCGTGCTCTAAGAGGCGCCACACGCGCTCCACGTCCACAGTGACGTGGAGCGTTCTTTCGTTGCGGTACGTGACAAACCCGGGCCGGGCGCCACGCGGCTTGCGCACGGAACGCACGTCGGTGACGTCCACGGCGACGCTTCCGGAGTCGCGCCCCGTGCTAAAGTACGCGGCAAGCATGGCGGCTTCTTCCAGGGTCGCGGGGTCGGGGTTGGGAGAGCGGACGACGACGTGGGCGCCGGGAATTCCGCGGGCGTGCAGCCAGACGTCACGGCGGTCGGCGAGGCGAAAGGTGAGGGCGTCGTTTTGTGCGTTGTTTCGTCCTACCCAAATTTCCGTTCCCGCGGAGGAGCGCAAGCGTAGCGGTTGGGGAAGGGGTTCGGGCTTCCGGTTTCCGTCTTTTCTCGCGGTCTTCGGCCTTGTGCCTTGGGTTCGGCCAGCCGCCCCTTCGGCGATCTGCCGGGTCCCCTCCGCCCCCGGCGGACGGGAGGCGCGCCTGCCCAGAAGCCCCTGGGCGCGCATTTCCTCCTCCACTTCGTCTAGGTCTCTCCCGTTCCCCGTAAGGAGCGCGAAGCGAAGGCTTGCGAGGTATTCCTCTTCTGCGCGTACTTCTTCGATTCTCTGGGCGGCATGGCGGGCGGCGTTCTTTTTCTTCCGGTAGCGCGCGAAGTAGCGGGCGGCGTTCTCCGCCGCGTCGAGGGCCGGATCGAGCAGAATTTCGCGGGGTTCTCCGCTTTCCCCGGGAGGGGGGAGGAGGACGGAGGCGGCGCCCGACGGAACGTGCATTGCGTACGCGAGGAGGAGCTCTCCTGCTTCGCGCTCGTGTTCCGCTTCCTCCCCTTCGCGGACGGCGCGTTCGAGTTCTCGCCTTTGTAACGCGAGGAACTCCTCACGCTCTTCGAGGCGGCGCAAGAGGCGCGCCCGGCGTTCGTCGGAGCGGCTTTTTTGGAGGTAGAGAAAGGTCCGGCGCACGGCCTCGTGCATTGTGGGTGTCTCGGCACACCCGAAGGACGTGGCCGGGGGGAGGCAGGCAAGGGGTTCGACCTCTGCGGGGTGTTTTTCTCCGCGCGCATTTTCGTCCTCGGCAGGAAGGGGAGGAAAAGAAGGCCCTTCGGAGGAAGGCGGACAGAGGGGGGAGAGATACGGTCTACCGCCGGCTTCGGGTGCGGCGAAAGCCGCGGGAGTTTTACCCGCGACGGCGTCGTGGAGGAGGCGGTAGGCCCGTTCGCCTAACACGACTTCGTCGACGTCGGGGCCCCGGAGTGCGGCTGCGAGGTGGCTCCAGAGAGCACAGGCCGTGTCGCGGCCGATCCCCGCCCCGACCTTGCGAAGGTCTTCGGCGCTTCGGCTTGCCCGTACGCGCGCCGCAAGCTCCGCGGGGGTGAGGTGTAGAAGGTCGGGGAGAGACAAGGGGGGAGGGGGGGTGTAACGCCCGCCGGGCACGAGGCGCCGGTATCGGGACATGCCCGCTTCCACGGGACGAAAGACGGCGAGGATGCCTCCCTTTGCGTCGACGAGGAGGAGGTTGGCGTAGCGCGGCACGAGTTCGGCGACGAGACGGAGGAGCTGACGTTCCCCCGTTTGGCTTCGTACCTCTACGCCGAGGGCGAAGACGCGATCGCGGGCGAGTTGCTCCGCCCGCGCGAGGATCCCGCCTTCGAGGGCACGGCGCCAGGGGAGGAGTCGGGCGGAGGTTTGAGGAATTTCCTTGCGTACCGCCTGCGCCCTGCGGAGAAGTTCTTTGCCGAGTTCTTCTTCGGGAGCCATGGCGAAAAAGAGGGGGGTTTGCGGATCGAGGAAGAAGACGAGGCTCCCCCCCGCGTGGACGACGAGGAACGTCCGGGGATCTGCGAACTCTACGCGGTAGATTTTGCGGCCGAGGTGAGGGGTGAGCTCGGACAAAAGTCGGGCAATTCCGAGACCGTCGAGCATGGCGCTCCGTGGCGCACCTCTTCCTTTGCGTATTTCGGTCCGAGGCGAGGGGCTGCGCACGAACTTCCGATTCGCCCGTCCCTCCCCGCCTCCTCGGGAGAACCTACTTCGGGCAAGCGGACGGGGTTCATGCTGGGGACGTGCTCCGCATACACGTGGGAGGGATACGAGGAGTTGCATCGATCGAAGGAGGACGGCAGAGGATGCACGCTCCGCCTTCCCATATGCCCTTGGAGAATCTCCTCCGCGAGCTTCGCGTCGACCCGCGCGTCGGTCTGTCGTCACGAGAGGCAGAAGCGCGCCGTGCGCACTACGGGACGAACACCCTTGAGGACGGTCGACGTCGTTCGTGGTGGTTTGCGTTTCTCGAGCAATTCAAGGACTTCATGCTCCTCGTGCTCCTCGGGGCAACGCTCCTCTCCGCGCTTCTCGGAGAGTACGTAGACGCAGCCCTGATCCTCGCCGTCGTGCTCCTGAACGGGTTTCTCGGGTTTTTCCAAGGGTACCGTACGGAAAAGACGCTCGCGGCTTTGCGTGACCTCGCGGCGCCTTCGTGTCGAGTGTTGCGGGACGGCAAACTCGTCGTCGTGCCCGCGGAATCTTTGGTTCCGGGGGACGTCGTCACCGTGGAAGCGGGGGAACGAGTTCCCGCGGATCTTCGCCTGTGGGAAGCGGAGGGGGTGCACGTAGACGAGTCCCTGCTCACGGGGGAAAGCATCCCGGTTGCCAAGCGCGTAGAGCGTGGAGACGCCGACGAACACGGCATCCTCTTCATGGGGACGCTTCTCGTGCGCGGGTCGGCAACGGGAATCGTCGTGGCAACGGGGAAGGCGACGGCCATGGGGCGAATCGCCCGGCTTTTGAAGGATTCCGAACCCGATTCGCCGCCGCTCGTGCGCCGGATGAACGAATTGGGCAAGGTGTTCGTAGCCGGTGCTCTGGCGCTCATCGCCGCCGTACTCTTCCTCGGAGGCAAGACGGGGACGCCCTTTCCCGAACTCCTCCTCACGGGGGTAACGCTTGCCGTGGCAGCAATTCCCGAAGGACTTCCGGCGATCGTGGCCGTCGTCCTCACCCTCGGGGTGTACCGCATGGCGCGGGAAAACGCCCTCGTGCGCCGACTCCACGCCGTGGAGACTCTGGGGTCCACGACGTTCATCGCCACGGACAAGACGGGAACGCTCACGCAAAACCGGATGCGCGCCGTCCTCCTCGCCGTCTCGGGGGCGGTGTACCACGTACGGGAGGAAGACGACGGGGAAGCGTTGCTCGTTCGGAACGGCGTGCCCATCGCCGTGCATCCCGAAGACGTGCGAATCGCCCTCACCGTCCTCGCCCTCGCCAATCGCCGGCACGAGCGTTTCGAAGGCGGCGGAGCCCCGAGTTCCTCGTGGTCGCCCCTTCGGGCGCCTGCCGAGGAGTCCCGCAGGTCTTCTTTGACACCCTTGAGCAACTCGGGATCTTTTTCGGGGACGGAGTTTGCCTCTACGGATTTGCGGATCTTTCGCGGAGACCCCATGGAACTCGCCCTCTGGGAGTTTGCGAGAAAGCTCGGCGTCCATCTCGAGGGGCTCTTTTCCCGCTACGCGCGCGTGGACGAGGTCCCCTTTGATCACCATACGCGCTATATGGCGGTGCTCTACCGCAGTATTGCAGAAGACCTGTGGACGGTCAAGGGCTCCCCGGAGGCGGTCCTTCGGCGTTGCGCTTCCGTCCTCTCCGGTGCCGACGTTCGCCCGCTCACGGAACGTACCCGCTCCTTCTTGCTGTCCGAGGTAGATAGGCTGAGCCGGGGAGGGTACCGCGTGCTCGCCCTCGCCTACCGCAGGCTTCCGCGCTTTCGCGGAACCCGGGAGGACCTCGAGGGGAGGCTCGTCTTTATCGGATTCGTCGGTCTCCTCGATCCGCCGCGTCCGGAGGTGCGGGAGGCGCTCGCCCGTGTCCGCGGCGCGGGAATCCGCGTGGCCATGGTGACGGGGGACCATCCGGAGACGGCGGAACGCATCGCCAAGGACGTCGGCTTGTGGGAAGAAGGTTCCTTGACTTTGTCGGGGCGGGACCTCTATACTTTTTCGGACAAGGCTCTGGCGGAGCGACTGCCGTACGTCCGGGTGTTCGCCCGCGTGAGTCCCGAACACAAGTTGCGGATCGTGGAGGTCCTAAAGCGCGAGGGGCACGTCGTGGCGATGACGGGGGACGGCGTGAACGACGCTCCGGCGATCCGGGCGGCCGACGTGGGGATTGCCATGGGGCGCGGAGGCACGGACGTGGCCAAGGAAGCGGCAGACCTCATCCTCTTGGACGACAACTTCGCGACGATTGCCCGCGCCGTCGAAGAAGGGCGGGCAATCTTCGAAAACATCCGTGCCTTTGTCCGCTTCGTCCTCACGGCGAACGTCGCCGAGGTGTTCCTCGTCTTCGGGGCGATCCTCGCGGGAACGGCGATACCCCTTTCTCCGCTCATGCTCCTGTGGATCAACCTCCTCACCGAAGGGCTTCCCGCCCTCGCCTTGGGCTTGGAGGGGCGGGATCCGGAGGTCATGGAGCGCCCCCCGCGTCCTCCGCAAGAAGGGCTTTTCGCCCGTGGCCTCGGCCTTACCATTCTCGCCGGGGGGATCCTCGTCGGCGGACTTGCACTGGCCGTCTTCCTGCGCTACCTTGAAACTCAAGGGCTCGCCGCGGCACGCGCTGCGGCCTTTTGGACCCTTGCTGCCGGACAGCTCTTCATGATCTTCGACCGGTCCGAAGGTTATGGACGTTTCGAACGCAATCCCCTCCTCTTCCTCGCGTTTCTCGCCTCTTTGGGCCTTGCGGCGCTTGTCGTCGCCGTTCCTTACGCGGCGGGTCTCTTTCGCATTGCGCCGCTTTTGACGACGGACATGGTCCTTCTCGCCGGCGTAGCGCTCATCCCCTCACTTTTCCTGCACGCGGTGCGCCGTGCTTACCGCCGTTTCGTGTGCCGCCTGCAGAAGCGGAAGGGTACCGAGCGGTGATTCCCGCTCCGCGAGAGGACGTGGGCCCGCAAGGGGCGTGTAGGGGGAAGGGAGGGATGGCAAACCGGAAGGGCGGAAGGTGTAGACGGGTGAGCGGATCGGAGCGTGAAGAACAAAGGCTACCGAACGCAGGGACCGGGCTTCCGGCGTCGAAGATCGTACCGGAGCCGCATTGGGGACTTCTCATCGTCTTGTCCGGGCCTTCCGGCGTCGGAAAGGGGACGGTGAGCGCGAGGCTGCGGGAACGCGCTCCGGAGCTCATCTATTCCGTATCCGTGACGAGCCGTTCCCCCCGCCCCGGTGAAGTCGAGGGGGTGAACTACTTCTTCCGCTCGCGGGAGACATTCCTCCGAATGGTCGCCGAGGATGCCTTCCTCGAGTGGGCAGAGTACGTGAACAACCTCTACGGAACGCCCAAGGACTTCGTCGTGCAGAACCTGCGGGAGGGACGCGACGTCCTTTTGGAAATCGAAGTCCAAGGAGCCCTACAGGTGCGGGAGCGGTTTCCCGCGGGGATTTTCATCTTCCTCGTCCCTCCTTCCTGGGAAGAACTCCGGCGTCGGATTTCTGGCCGGGGGACAGAGGCGGATGCGGAAATCGCCGCCCGCTTGGAAAAGTCTTGGGAAGAGCTTCAGATGGCCCGACACTACGACTACATCGTCGTGAACGACGACGTAGACCGCGCCGCGGACCGGATTCTCGCCATCATCACCGCCGAACACCTGCGGGCGGAGCGGATGCTCCGTCGGGTCGAACAATGGCTCGTCCACGAAGGCGAGAGACGGCCGCCGTTTTCCTCGTAAGGGACGGACGTCGGCGTCGCGGAATCTGCGTCGAGTAGAGGCGTACGGGGGGGGAAGCGCGGGATGCGTTATCCGCCGATCGACGAACTCGTCGCTCGGGCGGGAAGCAAGTACCTGCTCACCGTCATTGCCGCCCGGCGGGCGCGTCAGATTCTCGAAGAGTTTCGCGTGCGGGGGAGCGAAGAGGATCCTCCGCCGCGCCCCGTGGGTCAGGCGCTCGAAGAGTTCTATCACGGAAAGCTTCGCGTCATCCTTCCGGACGGAAGCGCCAACTCCCCCGGCCGCTCCTCTTGAGCTGGGGGGCGAAGGGTTTGCGGGTTCGAACGTGGACCGATGGGGGGAGGATCCCGTGGGCGTGGGGGAACCGCGGAGGAAAGTCGAGGGAACGGTCGTCGTCGGGGTCAGCGGGAGCATTGCAGCGTATAAGGCCGTAAGCCTCGTAAGCCTCCTGCAAAAGGCGGGATACGCCGTCGAGGTGATCCTCACGCGAGGGGCCGAGCGCTTTGTCGCGCCCCTCACCTTTCAGGTCGTGGCGCGCGGGCGGGTGCATACGGACGTCTTCCGGGAAGAACGCCCCGAGGAAATCGCCCACATCGCCGTCGCGGACCGCGCCTCTCTATTCGTCGTGGCTCCTGCGACGGCGCACGTCCTCGGCAAACTCGCCTGCGGGCTCGCGGACGACTTTCTCTCCACCGCCCTCCTCGCCGCGCGTACGCCCGTGATCCTCGCTCCCGCGATGAACGTCCACATGTACGCCCACCCGGTCGTGCGGGAAAACATCGCCCGCCTTCGGCGGTTGGGCTACACGATTCTCGAGCCGGCTTGTGGGCCTCTTGCGTGCGGGTACGAAGGGAAGGGGCGGATGCCCGAGCCGGAGGAAATCTTCGCCTTCGTCGACGACGTCCTTCAGGGGCGAACCGTGCTCCCGATCCCCAACGCGGGAGGCATTCCTTCTTCCCCGGCTTCCGCCGCCCCCGAGGGCGATTCCTTTTTTGCCGGGAAGGTCGTTCTCCTCACCGTAGGTGCGACGCAGGAGCCCGTCGATCCCGTGCGGTTTCTCTCCAATCGTTCCTCGGGAAAGATGGGCTTTGCCCTGGCCGAGGCGGCGCGTCGCCGTGGCGCGCGCGTCGTCGTCGTAGCCGGTGCCACCTCCGTGCCGCCGCCTCCCGGTGTGGAGGTGCGGAGGGCTCTTCGGGCGGAGGACATGCTGCGCACCGTGGAGGAGCTCTTCCCCGAGGCGGACGTGTTCATCGCCGCTGCCGCCGTGGCGGACTACCGGCCAAAGGTCGTTGCGCCGCAGAAGATCAAGAAAGGGAGCCCCCTCGTCCTCGAACTCGAGCCGACACCGGACATCCTCTTGGAGATGGGGAAGAGGCGGCGAAGCGATCAGGTGCTCGTAGGGTTTGCCGCGGAGACGGAAGACCTCGAGGAGAACGCCCGCGACAAGCTCGTGCGGAAAAACCTCGACTTTCTCGTCCTCAACGAGGTCTCCCGCGCGGGCGTAGGCTTCGAGGCCGACGAAAACGAGGTCGTCCTCTACGATCGCTGGGGGGGAAGATTCGCGTTTCCCCGCCAGGACAAGCGTACTTTGGCCGACAAGCTTCTGGAGGCGATCGCCGCACGTCTCGCCGCCGTGCGTTGATCCGCGAGACGAAAGCTCGCCGAGCGAAGTTTGCGTGCTCCGGTTGCCCGCCGTACCTAGGGGCGGCGGGCGTTTTTTCTCGCCGCGCAACAGAGGGAGGCGGTGGCCGCCGTGCGGAGAGTGGAGGAAGCCGAGGCGCGAGAGGGGGGAGTTGCCGATCCCGAGCCGGGCGGGGACTCCGGAGGAGAAGCGGAAGCCCGTCCGCTCGTCGCCGACGTCGCCGTGGACGTCCCCCTCTTTCCCGGGAGCGACGTCCTCACCTACCTTGCGTCGAAAGACCTGAGGCCGGGTAGCCGCGTATTCGTGGAGGTGAAGAGGCAACTCGTCCCGGGGTTCGTCGTGGACGTCCGCCCTGCGCAAGAGCGCGACCTCCGGTTTGCCTTGAAGCCCGTCGTCTACGTCCTCGACCGCGACCCCGTGCTTTCTGCGGAATTCGTAGCCCTCGGACGAGAGTTGGCGGAACGGCTCATCGCCCCCCTCTACCGGGTATACGCCTCCATGCTCCCCCAAGCCCTGCGCCCGGAAGGAGAGATTTGGGTTCGCCTCGCGCGGAAAGACGAACCCCTCTTCCTCCTTCCCGAGGAAGAGGCGGTGATCGCGCACCTGCGCGCGAAAGGGGAACTCCCCCTTCGTCGCCTGCGAAACGTCTCCGCCGAGGCGCCGGACGTCGTCGAGAGCCTCCTCCGACTCGGGTACTTGGAAACCTTTGCCCGTCCCCGACGCGCCCATCCCGTCCGCGAGGAGCTTGTCGCGCGGGGGGTCGGGGAAGTCGATCCCTCCGAACCTCTCACACCCAAGCAATCGAAGGTGCTCGAGCGGATTCGCGAAGGTGGAGAGGTCCCCATTCGCCTTTTGGAACGGGAAATTCCGGGCGCGCGCGCGTTGGTCCGAACGCTTGCCCGACGCGGCCTCGTGGAAGTGTACCCGCGCGAGAGCTACCGCGCGCCGCTTTTGCCCGCCCTCGTCCCCGAGCCCAAGCGCGCGCTCACGCCGGCCCAGGCGGAAGTCTTTTCGCACCTCCTTGCGGCCCTCCGTGGCGAAGGCGACGCCTCGAAGCCGTACCTCCTGTACGGCGTCACCGGGAGCGGTAAGACGGAGATTTACCTCCAGCTCATCGAAGAAATACTCTCCCTGGGGAAAGGGGCCATCGTCCTCGTTCCGGAGATTTCCCTCACGCCCCTCATGGTCGCTCGTTTCACGGCGCGCTTTGGCCGGCGCGTGGCGGTACTTCACAGCGCCCTCGGGGTCGGGGAGAGGTACGACGAGTGGCGCCGTCTGTGGAGGGGAGAGGCGGACATCGCCGTCGGCGCGCGGAGTGCGGTGTTCGCACCCGTGCGACACCTCGGTCTCATCGTCATCGACGAGGCCCACGAGACGAGCTACAAGCAGGACGAGACGCCGCGCTACGACGCCCGCGAGGTGGCCGAGCTTCGGGCCAAGTACCACGGCGCGCTCCTCCTTTTGGGGAGCGCTACGCCTTCGCTCGAGCAGTACGCTCGGGCGCGCGTCGGCCGCTACAACCTCCTCGAACTGCGGGAGCGCATCGACCGCCGCCCGCTCCCCCGGGTGCACGTCGTGGACTTGCGGCTGGGTGTGAGCGGGACCGAGACGGTGGGCGAGCTGCGCGGCGGAGCTTCCACGTTCCCCCGGGGTGCCGCAGACGAGGAACGGAGAACCGGTTCCGCAGCGGGAAAAGGGAGTCGACGCGGCCTCGGGGGAATCGTCCTGAGTCCGTTCCTCCTCGAACGCCTCGAAGATCGTCTGCGCCGGGGCGAGCAGGCGATCGTCTTTTTAAACCGCCGGGGGTACACACCTGTCGTTCTCTGCCGTTCGTGCGGGCGTACGGTGCAGTGCCCGCATTGCGACGTGTCGCTCACTTACCACCGCGCGGATGACGTGCTCCGCTGCCACATCTGCGGCTTCGAGATGCCCATGGTTCCCCGCTGTCCTTACTGCGGCTCACCGCACCTCGTACACCTCGGTCTCGGCACGGAACGTGTGGAGGAGCTCCTCAGGTCGCATTTCCCCGAAGCCCGCATCTTGCGCATGGACCGCGACACGACCGCCCGCAAGGGTGCCCTCGAGGAGATCCTCACCAAGTTTGCCGAACGGGAGGCGGACATCCTCCTGGGGACGCAGATGGTGGCAAAGGGGCTCGACTTTCCGTACGTCACGCTTTCCGTGATCCTTCTCGCCGACCTCTCCTTGCAGTTTCCGGACTTCCGCGCTGCGGAGCGTACGTTTCAGCTCCTCGTCCAGGTCTCCGGCCGTGCCGGGCGTCACGCTCTGCCCGGCGAGGTGGTCGTTCAGACGTTTCGCCCGCACCACCCCGCGATTGCCCTCGCCCGCAGCGGCCGCGTAGAGGAGTTCTACCGGACGGAGCTCAAGGTCCGACGGGCCAAGAACTACCCTCCCTTTACGCGCCTCGTCCTCCTGGAGACCGCCCACGTCGACGTGCGGCGAGCGCGGGAAGCGCTGGCGCGCATCGTGGAGGACCTCCTACCGCGGCTCGCGCCGGATACGGTCGTCAAGGGCCCCATGCCCGCGGGGATCCCGCGGATCCGCGATCGCTTTCGCTTTCACGCGCTGGTACAATATAAGCGAGAACCGGATTTTCCCTTGCGGCTGCGGCGAGTTCTTCAGGCGCACTATCCCCGGCTTCGACAAGACGAGGTCGACCTCACGGTGGACTTCGATCCGCAGGACTTTTCGTGAGTCCACGGGTTCACGCCGAACGCTTCCTTGCGAGCATACACGAAAACGTGAGCGAGGGGGGGACCGAACGTGGCCGTGCGGTACATCGTCAAGCATCCCGATCCCGTCCTGCGCGAGGTGGCGCGGCCGGTGAAGTCCGTAACGCCCCAGGTACTCCGCCTGCTCGACGACCTCGCCGAGACGATGCGTCACGCAGAGGGGGTCGGCCTCGCCGCACCCCAGGTGGGAATCTCGCGCCGCCTCGCCGTCGTCGACGTAGGCGACGGCCTCATAGAGCTCATCAATCCGGAGATCCTCGCGGAAGAGGGCGAAGAAGTCGGGGTGGAGGGGTGCCTCTCCATCCCCGGGGTTTACGGGGAAGTTCGGCGCGCGGCGCGGGTACGCGTACGCACGTGGACGCGCACGGGAGAAAGCGCGGTGATCGAGGCCGAAGGCCTCAAGGCGCGGGCCATCCAGCACGAGATCGACCACCTCGACGGGATTCTCTTCATCGACCGCGCGCTGTCGCTCACGCACGCCGAGGAAACGAGGGCGGATGTGCATGCCTGAGCGCGTCGTCTTTATGGGCACTCCGGCGTTCGCCGTTCCTTCCCTTCGGGCGCTCGTGGATGCGGGGTACGAAGTCGTGCTCGTCGTCACGCAACCCGACCGTCCGAAAGGACGTAGCGGCGAGCCCGTTCCTCCTCCCGTCAAGGTCTTCGCGGCTTCTTTCGGGCTCCGGGTCTTTCAGCCGGAGCGCCTAAAGGACGAAGCGGCGATTCGGGAAATCCTCGCGACGTCCCCGGACGTGATCGTCACGGCCGCGTACGGGCAGATCGTACCGCGCGCGCTCTTGGAAGGCCCCCCCTTCGGGGCGATCAACGTCCACGCATCGCTTCTCCCCAAGTACCGCGGCGCCGCCCCGGTAGCGTGGGCGCTCATACGGGGGGAGACGAAGACGGGCGTGACCATCGTCAGGATGGTGGAGGCACTCGACGCGGGTCCGATCCTCGCCCAACGGGAAACTTCCATATACCCCCATGAAAACGCGGCGATCCTAGAAGCCCGCCTGGCGGAGATGGGGGCGTCCCTCCTCGTGGAAACCTTGCCCCGCTACTTCCGAGGGGAGATTGAGCCCGTGCCGCAAAACGAAGCGGAAAAGACTTTTGCCCCTCTCCTCCACAAGGAGGACGGCGCCCTCGACTTCCATCTTTCCGCACAGGAGCTGGTCTGGCGCGTACGGGGACTTACACCTTGGCCGGGGGCGTTTTTTTCCGCCTTCGGCGAACGGATTCTCGTGCTCGAGGCGCAGGCGGAGGACGAGGGGGCTTTTGCCGATGCCTCCCCGGGGACGATCGTCGACCTCGCGGACGTGATTCGGATTCGGGCGGGGAAAGGCGTATTCGTCGTCCGCCGACTCAAGCCGGAAGGCCGGCGGGAGATGACCGCCGCCGAATTTCTTCGCGGACGCAAGACGTGGAAAGTAGGTGCTCGAGTTGACCCACCAGCCCCCCGGCAAGCCCTCCGGGGCTAAACGGCAGCCGGGGACCCTCCCGGGCCAAAGGGGGCCGTCCCCGGCGCGCCGGCTGGCGTTGGAGATCTTGAAGCGCGTGGAGGAAAAAGGCGCGTATTCGAACTACCTCTTACGGGCCGTTTTGGACGAACGGCCCATCTCGGACGCCGATCGGCGCCTTGTCACGGAACTCGTGTACGGGGTGCTCGCCCACCGTCCGTACCTCGCCTACGCCGTTTCCCAGTACGCGAAGCATCCCGAGCGGTTGCCTGCGGACGTACGCCGGATTCTTTATCTCGCCTTTTACCAGCTCCTCTTTCTCACGCGCATTCCGCCGTACGCCGTCCTCTCGGAAACCCTCGCCCTCGTCGATGCGGTCGGATTTACCCCGCTCAAAAAAGTCGTCAACGGAATCCTTCGCACGTACCTGCGCGAGCCGGAGCGCGTGCGTCTGCCCGAAGGCGGGGATCCGGAGGCTCTATCCCTCCGCTACGGCGTCCCCCTTTGGCTTCTCGAAGTTTGGCGGGAGAGGTACGGGGATGAAGAACTCCGACGACTTCTCGCCACCCTCGACGTCCCGCCGCCGCTCAGCTTTCGCGTGAACCTCCTTCAGGTCGATCGGGAGTCCGTTCGACAATCTCTCATCGAGAAGGGGTACAAGGTAGAATACGGGCGCCTCGTCCCCGAAGCCTTGCGCCTCAAAGGGCGGGGGTTTCCTCCGCGGGAGCTTTTGGATGGCGGGTGGATCACGATCCAGGACGAGGCGGCGATGTTTGTCGTCCACGTTCTCGACCCGCGCCCCGGCGAGCGGATCCTCGATTGTTGTAGCGCCCCGGGAGGGAAGGCCACCTTTGCCGCCGAGCGCATGCGCGACGTGGGGGAGGTCGTCGCCCTTGACGTGCACGAAAGCCGCGTTCGTCGGATCCGCGAGGAGGTCGGGCGCCTGGGCCTCTCCATCGTCGTGCCGACCTTGCGCGACGGACGGGATCTCCCCCGCGTGTACGGTCGCGAGTTCGACCGCGTCCTCGTGGATGCGCCGTGTTCGGGGCTGGGGACGATTCGCCGACGTCCCGAACTGCGGTACCGCCATACGCCGGAAAGCGTAAAGGAGCTCGCGGCGTTGCAGCGGGAGCTCCTACACGCGGCGGCTCAGATCGTCCGCCCGGGCGGTGTGCTCGTCTACAGCACCTGTACCCTCACGCCGGAAGAAAACGAAGGTGTCGTCCGCGACGCCCTCGCGCGCAATCCCGCCCTGGAGCTCGACGAGGAGGGGATGGCTTCCTTTGTACCCGCCGTGCTCCGCAAGCGCATCCGGATTCCGGGCACGCTAGAGATCTTGCCCCAGGATCTGGACGTGGACGGTTTCTTCATCGCCCGCTTCCGCGTGCGGTGAATTTTCTTCTTCCGCGTGGACGGGATCGAGATTGCGGGTTGTCCCGGAGAACCGGCGAAGGTTTCCCGAACTCGGGACGAGGTCGACGCCCCTCCTCTGTCGTACGTGGCCTTGCCTCCGTGGTGAGCACACGGGAAATCTCCGCGTCGGAAAGAAGGGCGCGCGTTTCGGTTGGGCGGGCGAGGGGCGGCGGCTCTCAAAAGGGAGCGCAATTTCGACGATGCAGAGGATAGCCCGAGGTCCCGTACGGCGAAGCTGTGGAAAGCGATGCGCGTGGGAAGCGAGGGAGTTGAGGTGGAAGTCTTTAGCCTTTCCGAGCCCGGCCGGGTGCGCCCGAACAACGAAGATGCTGCCGCCGTCGAACCCCTTTCCTCGGGGAAGGTCCTCGTCGTCGTGGCCGACGGAATGGGGGGACACGAGCGGGGGGAGGTCGCCGCGCAGACGGCCGTGGACGTCGTCGTCGCCCACCTGAAGGCGGAGGCGGTGCGCCTGGGAGACCTTCCGCTCGTCGGAGACCCCGAGGGAGAGCGGCGTTGGCTGGAACTCCTCGAAGGGGCGGTGCGCCTCGCCAACAGCCGGGTCTTCGAACTCGCCGGGAAGTGGGAGGGGCGCATGGGAACGACCATCGACGTCGCCCTCGTAGACCCTCTGGGAGGTGTGGGTGTGCACGTGGGCGACGGACGGGTCTATCTCTTCCGGCGAAAAGACGGGGTTCTCGAGCGGCTTACCGACGACCATTCCTATGTCTTCACTCTGTACAAGGAGGGCCATCTCGCGTACGAGGCGCTGCGCGAACACCCCCAGCGGCACATCATCCTCCGGGCGGTCGGTGCGGAAGCGCACGTCACGGCGGACCCCCTGCGCTTCGAATGGAGCGCGGGAGATCGCCTTCTCTTTTGCACGGACGGCCTCACGCAGCACGTGGACGACGGAGAAATCGCGGCAATCCTCGGCGCGTCGAGCAATCTGGACGACGCGGGGAGCGAGCTCGTAGGCCTCGCCTTGGGTCGCGGCGGGACCGACAACGTCACCGTCGTTCTCTTGGAAGCGGGAGAGGAGGATGGGCGGTGAAGTCGGGGGACGTCGTCGGAGGTCGCTACCTCATTCGCCGGAAGTTGGGCGAAGGCGGGATGTCCTTCGTGTACCTCGCGGAGGACCTCCTGTTGGGACGGAACGTGGCGATCAAGGTCCTTCGAGAGCCGTACGCCGATGACGAACAGTTTCGCCGGAGGTTTTTGCGCGAGGCGCAGGCCGTGTCCCTCCTCTCCCACCCGAACATCGTGACCTTGTTCGATACGGGGACACACGACGGCGCTCCATACCTCGTCTTCGAATACGTTCCGGGACGCACGCTCAAAGAGGAGATTCGCGCCCGCGGTCCGCTGCCTTTGGACGAGGTTCTTTCCATCGGCGATCAGGTTCTCCGCGCCCTCGCCCACGCGCACAACCGCGGCATCGTGCACCGGGACGTCAAACCGCACAACATCCTTCTCACCGCCGACGGTACGGCCAAGGTGAGCGACTTCGGCATCGCTCGCGCGCTGGGGGGAGAGACGCTCACGGAGAGCGGCACGTTTCTCGGCTCGGCGCATTACTTTTCGCCCGAGCAGGCGAAGGGCGAAACCATCACGCCGGCTTCCGACCTGTACGCCTTTGGCGTGGTCCTCTACGAAATGCTCACCGGCGACCTCCCCTTCGCCGGCGACAGCCCCGTGACCGTCGCCCTCAAGCACGTAGAAGCATCCCCTCCCTCCGTACGCGAACGGCGGCCGGAGGTACCCGTGGCCCTGGAAAACGTCGTCCGGCGGGCGATGGCCAAGCGTCCAGAAAACCGGTACCCGACCGCCGAAGCGATGCGCCTCGACCTCGCCTCTTCTTTGGATCCGGCGCGAAGGAAGGAACTGCCTTGGGAGGAACCGGGTTCGGATCCTTTCGATACGGCGACGTGGACCCGTCCCTTTTCGGAACACGCTTCCGAAAAGCCCGGATCCCCTCCCACGCCGGGCGCCGGGAGGGAATCCGGCGCGGGGAGGGTGATGCGCGTCCTGCGAAGGCCCCCCGTGTGGGGGACCGTCCTCGCGCTCGCCTTCCTCTTCTCGCTTTGGTGGGGGATTCGCGCCCTTTCTGCGCCTTTTCAGGTGCCCGAGAAGGAAGTGCCCCACGTCGTGGGGATGACGCGCGAGGAGGCGCTCCGCGCCCTGGAGCAGGCAGGTTTTGCCCGCGTGGACACGCGCGAGGAAACCTCCGACGAAGTCGAGGCCGGGAGGGTGATTGCGCAGGATCCTCCGGCGGGGACGCGCCTTAAGACCACCGCTTCCGTTCTCCTCACCCTTTCCCTGGGACCGAACAAGGTGTCCGTACCCGACGTGAGGGGGCTTTCGCTCGAGGTGGCCAAGTCGCGACTCACCGACTTTGCCGAGGTACGGACGGAAGAGGAATTTTCCGATACGGTACCCGTTGGGCTCGTAATCCGGCAGATACCGGCGGGCGGAGCGGAGGTCGTGACCAAGCAGACGACGGTCACGCTCGTCGTGAGCAAGGGGCCCAAGGAGACGACCATGCCGGACGTGGTCGGTCGCTCTCTCGAAGAGGCACGGGTGCTTTTGGCGCGCGCCGGGTTCAACCCCGATCCCAAGGTCGAGCGGGAAAAGAGCTACTTTCCTGCGGGAAGCGTGATCCGGGCATGGCCTTACCAAGCGGGAGAGAAGGCAGCGCCGGGGACGAAGGTGACGCTTTTCGTCTCCGACGGCCTCCTCCCCGACGCCGTGGAAGTGCACTATCCGGTGACCGTCCTTCCGCAGGGAAGCGAGCCCGTGGACGTCAGGATCAGCGTGAGCGACGCCCGCTTTACGGACCACACGGTGATTCGGGAGACGGTGAACGGCGCAAAGACGTATGAAGTTCTCCTCGTCCTGGCGCCGGGGAAGGACGGACTCCTCCGTGTCTACCAAGACGGCGTTCTCGTCCTCTCCCAGGCGATTCCCTACGCCGAGGCAAAGCACGGCGACACGTCCGGAGGCAACGGCGGTGCTTCGTCCCCACCGTCCCCGTCCGGCGACGCTTCCCCCCTCCTTCCGCCCTAGGCGCCGCTCTTTCTCTCCGCGGGGACGGATTTCGCCCGGCGCCTACTTCCGTCCTCGGTCCTTTTTCCGCCGGCACCCGCCTTGCGTTCGGCGGCCTTGGGACCGGGTCTCGCTGCGGAAAGTCGAAGGCCGAGGAAGGACTGTGCTATACTATTCGTGTGCCGGTCGATTGAGAAAGGGGGGAAGGTTCTGAAGGAGACGCTCCTGCGGGGACGCATCGTTCGTGCTCTGGCGGGCTACTACGACGTGGCCGTCGAGGAAGAGGAGAGGGAGACCCCGCCCGCCGGGAACGCCCGGGTTCCCCGACGCTCCTTCCTCCGCACGCGCGCCCGGGGCCGTCTGCGAGAGCTCGGGGTTACGCCCCTCGTAGGGGATCTCGCCCTCGTTCAGCCTACGGGCGACGGAGAGGGCGTCCTGCACGAGGTCCTCCCGCGCAAGAGCGAACTCGTCCGTCCTCCTGTGGCCAACGTGGATGCCGTGCTCGTAGTTGCTACCCTTCGGCATCCCGAGGTCGACCTCGCGTACCTCGACCGCCTCCTCGTTCACGTAGAGCACGCCCGCCTCGAGGCGATCCTCTTCTGGAACAAGGTAGACCTCCTCGATCCTTCCGAAAGGGAGGAACTCGCCGCGCTTGCGGGCGTCTACCGGCGTGCGGGCTACGCGACGTTTGCGGGGAGCGTGCGCACCGGAGAAGCGCTCCCCGAGCTTCGCGCCCACCTTGCCGGCAAGGTCCTCGTCCTCGCCGGACCTTCGGGGGTGGGAAAGACCTCGTTTCTGCGGGCACTTCGGCCGGACCTTTCCTTTGCGGTCGGGGACCTCAGCCGAAAACTCGGGCGAGGGAGACACACGACGCGCGAAGTCGTCCTCGTCGACGTCGGGCAGGGAAGTTGGGTCGCCGATGCCCCCGGGTTCGGAGCCCTTCGCCTTCCGGACGTAGAGTTTCCGGAACTCGGGCGGCTCTTCCCGGAGATCGCAGGGCACGCCGAGGGCTGCCGTTTTCGCGACTGCCTGCACGAACGGGAACCGGGGTGTGCTGTTCGCGCAGCCGTCGAGCGGGGAGAAATCGCCCGATCCCGCTACACGAACTACCTCGCTTTTTTGCGCGAACTCCGGGAGATGCACGCGGAACGCTACTGAAAATTCGCCCTTCTGTTTCGCGGGCATTGCCCGCCGGCGCCTTCGTGTACGCTTTGCCGCAACCTTTTCCCTCTCGAGGAGGTGCCCGTGTGAAGCGCGACGAATCTTTTGCCCTCTTTGCCCAGATCGATCGCCCCCTCGTTGCCCCTTCGCTCCTATCGGCAGACTTCGCCCGCCTTCTCGAAGACGTGCGCGACGTAGAGGCGAAGGGCGCCGACTGGCTTCACTGGGACGTGATGGACGGGCACTTCGTCCCCAACCTCACCTTTGGTCCGCCCGTGGTGAAGGCCCTGCGCCGGCATACGGACCTCTTTTTCGACGTTCACCTCATGGTGGAAGCTCCCCAACGGCTCCTCGAGGCCTTTCACGATGCGGGTGCGGACGCTTTCACCCTTCACATCGAAGCGGATCCGCACGCGCACCGCGCGATCAAGGCTGCGCAGTCCATGGGGATGAAGGCGGGAATTTCCCTCAATCCCTCAACACCTTGCGAGGCGATTCGCCCGCTCCTCCACGAAGTGGACCTCGTCCTCGTGATGAGCGTAAACCCCGGATTCGGCGGGCAGGCCTTTATTCCCTGGGTCAAGGACAAGGTTGCGAGAATCCGAAAGATGCTCGTGGAACTCGGCCGCCCGCATGTTCCGATCTCGGTGGACGGCGGGATCAACGCGGAGACGGCGCGCGAGGTCGTGGAGGCCGGCGCGACGGTCCTCGTCGCGGGGACGTACGTCTTCGGCGCAAAGGACCGCGGCGAACCGATCGCCGCCTTGAAGAACATTCCGCTCCCGCGGGAGAGGTAGAAGTCGCCTTTCGCGCCTTCGGACCACGGAAGACCGAAAAGGGGGTCCGCCGGTGCTCACGGACTACCACGTGCACATCTACGAGACGGGGGGCTTCGATCCGGACTACCTGCGGCGTTACGCAGAGCGCGCCGCGGAGCTCGGAATCGCGGAGTGGGGGCTCTCGGAGCACGCCTACTTTTTTGCCGAGACGCGGGGCATCGTGGAAGAGCCTTGGGCGGAGGCGCGCAGGCGCCTGCGGATGGAGGAGTACGTTGCCCTCGTGGACGCCGCCCGGGGTGAGGGACTTCCTCTGAAGTTCGGGATCGAGATGGACTACGTCCCGGGCAAGGAAGAGCGCATCGCCCGCTTCCTCGAAGCCTACCCGTTTGATTACGTGATCGGCTCCGTCCACTGGATCGGTTCCTGGGGAATCGACCTCAAGGAGTTCCGCCACGAGTACGAGCGGCGGGACATCCGGGAGGTGTACCGGGCGTACTTCGACCAGATCATCTCCATGGCCGATTCTCGCCTCGTGGACATCGTCGGGCACATCGACCTCGTCAAGATCTTCGGCTATCGTCCTGCCGACCCGGAGCTTCTCGACGAGCTCTACGAAGAAGTCGCCGAGGCAGTCGCCCGTGGCGGCCTCGTCGTGGAGATCTCTACGGCCGGGCTGCGCAAGCCCGTGGGCGAGATCTACCCCGCCCGCGAGCTCCTCGTGAAGCTCCACGCGCGGGGCGTCCCCATCGTTCTCTCTTCCGACGCCCACGAGCCGGAAAACCTCGGATACGCGTACGACCGCGCCCTCGCCCTCGCCCGCGAGGTAGGTTACCGGGAAGTCGTAGTCTTTCGCGGGCGCAGGCGGGAGGTTCACCCCCTGGGATGAACGGATCGGAGTCAGGGACGCCCGCTCGGCTCCTCGGCCTCGACCTCGCCGGGAGTCCGCGGCGCCCTACGGGTTATGCCTTCTGCTCCGGAGGCGCGGTGCGCGCGGGAATCCTCTACGCCGATGCGGAGATCGAGGAACTCGCTAAGGATTTCGACCGGATCTACGTGGACGCCCCCCTGAGCCTTCCCGCGGGTCGAAAGGACGTAGAAGACCGAAGCGGGCCGCACTTTCGCACCTGCGATCGGATGCTCCGCGAGCGGGGAATTCGCTTCTTCCCCGTGACGCTCGGTCCCATGCGGCGTCTGGCGGAGCGAGGCATGCGATTCGCCGAAACGTGGCGGAAACGGGGCAAGGAAGTTTGGGAAGTCTATCCGGGGGCGGTGTACGACATCTTCGGCCTTCCGCGCAAGTCGCGGGAGGAGATCGCCGCGTTTTTTCGCCGACGCGGATTCTTGTTGCCGGAGCGGTCCGGGGGACCCCTCACGCAAGACGAGCTGGACGCCGTAGCCGCACTCTGGACGGGAATTCTTCACCTCCGGGGGGAAACCGAGCTCCTCGCGGGGGAGGACGGGACGATCGTCCTCCCCCGGCGCGGTGCAAAGGGGGTCATGGGATGCCCGTAGGACCGGTATACCTCCTCTTCGACGACGGAACGCGCGCCTTCCTCCACGTGGACCCCGATGCGCAGGGAACCTACGGCACGCACCGCGGGACCCTTTCCCTCGCCGATATCCGTCGGGCCGAGCTGGGTTCGGCGCTCACGACGAACATCGGAGCACGCGTGCGCGTGCTCCGTCCGAGCCTCGAAGACCTCCTCATGCGCGTTCGGCGGAAGACGCAGATCGTCTACCCCAAGGACGCGGGGTTTGCCCTTCTCAAGCTCGGAATCCGCCCGGGCGACCGCGTCTTCGAGACGGGTTCGGGGAGCGGGGCGATGACCATCGCCCTCGCGTGGGCCGTGTCCCCGTACGGCCGCGTCGTCACGTACGAGAGGGAGGAAGCCTTTCTCCGCCTCGCCCGCGAAAACGTGGCCCGCGCAGGCTTTGCGGACGTGGTGGATTTCGTACACGCCGACGCCTCGCGGGCGATCGCCGGCGGCCCGTACGACGCGGCGTTCGTGGACGTGCGGGAACCCTGGGCGGTGCTCGCGCCGCTCCGCGCGGCGCTGCGTCCGGGCGCTCCCGTGGCCTTTCTCCTTCCCACGACCAATCAGGTGCAAGAGCTCCTCCGAGAACTCCAGGTGGGTTTTGCGGACCTCGAGGTGCTCGAGATCCTGCACCGCTACTACAAGCCCAATCCCGCCCGTCTGCGTCCCGAGGATCGGATGACGGCGCACACGGGCTACCTCGTCTTTGCCCGTCGGGAAGTGGAAGGTTGGGAAAAAGGGGAGGTTTCCCTCCCCGGGAAGGAGGCCGAAACGTGAGCGGAAACGGAGTGCGGCACAACGCGCAGGCTGCGCTCATCGGCCTTCTCGCCGGGGCGTTTGGCGGTCTCGTGGGTCTGGGGGGCGGAGTGGTCATGATCCCGCTCCTCGTACACACCTTCCGCCTTTCCCAAGTCCGCGCCAACGGGACGAGCCTCGCCGCCGTCGTCGTCTCGGGGATCGCCGGGGCGGCGACGTATGCCCGCTTTGGTTCCGCCGACCTCTGGGGCGCCCTGCTCCTCGCGGCTCCGGCGATGGCCACGGCCAACCTCGGCGCGCGCTTTGCCCACGCACTCCCCGAGTGGAAGTTGAAGCGCGCCTTCGGTGCTTTTCTCCTCTTTACGACGGTCCTCCTCCTTGCCAGGCCCTACCTCAACGCTTTGGCCGTTTCCGGCACAGGTGGTGCGGTCGGAACTTCCGGCGCAGGGATCGCCGTTCTCCTCGCGACGGGGATCTTTACCGGCTTCCTATCGGGAATGATGGGCGTGGGCGGCGGGTCGATCATGGCCCCTGCGATGGTCGTCTTTCTCGGCGTCGGGCAGCACCTCGCCCAGGGGACCTCCCTCCTCGCCATGGTACCCACAGGTACGGTAGGGGCGTGGACGCACTTCCGCCTCGGGAACGTCGCCGTGTCGATCCTTCCCGGACTTCTCGCCGGAATCTTTCTCGGGTCGTCGCTCGGGGCGTGGATTGCCCACCTCCTCCCCGACGCCGCCCTGCGCGCGGTTTTTGCCGTCGTCCAGACGTGGCTTGGGCTTCGCTACCTTCGAACGCCTGCCCCTGCCGGAAAATCCGGAACGGCCAAGACGCCGCAACCGTAGATTTCGGCGACGAACGAAAAACCCGCCTTTCGGGATGTTTACCGGAAGGCGGGTTTGTATCGGACGGTTCGGTACGACCGGGGATGGGGAGAAGCGAATCGAAAAAGCCCGTGCGGGTGAAACGGTCGTTCGGAGATTTCACCGGAGGCGATCAAAAGGGGAAGAGTCCGCACGGGCGGGAAGGATTCCCTTTTCTTCGAGGAGCTGGGTGTACAGGGAAGCCGTGGCGGCAACGGCGTACAAAAAGTACGCGATTCCCCCGAGCACGGCAAAGAGAAAGATCACCGGCAAGAGGAAGGGGAGAAAATCTCCTATGAAGATCATCATCCCGATTCCCACGGGAAACAAAAGTCCCAACCCCACGAGGGCCGCATAGAAGCCGAAAACCGTCCAAAACCTCTTTTGCGTGGCGAGCCAGCTGACCGTAAAGGGCGCGTCGAAGACCCCGTGTCCGTCGGCGATGGCAAACGGGTAAAAGGACAGCCGGACACCCAAGTAAATCCCCGGGAGAACGAAGAAAAGAAGACCGAGTCCGAAGACGAGGGATACTACGAAGTGAGCGACGAGGTACTTCCAAAAGTCGCCCGTGCGCGAAAAGAGGATCCCCACGCCAAACGGTTCCCCGCGGACGGCGGCGAGAAAGGCGGCGTAAAACCCGCCGAGAAAGAGGGAGGTGAAGACGTTTACGAGGAGCTGGAGGCTGAATTCAATCGGTGCGGGGACTTCCGGCGGCTCATCTTCTAAACTTTGGATCTTCGAGATCAGGTCCGAAAAGGCCTCCGGATCGCTGCCCGCCCAGATCGCTCCGACGATCCCCCACCCGGCGATAACGGCGAGGAGAGCGAAAATCCCGTAGAGCAACGACACGCCGAAAAGCCGCCAGCCGTTTTCTCGCAACGTCGTCCATCCGGATTCGAGGGCTTTTCCGATCAAGGGACTCCTCCTTTCGTTCCGTCGGGGAAATCTCAGGTTTTAACCCCGCGGATCCGGGGCCGGTCGCGTACGCAATTCCTCTTGTACGTCGTTTTTATTGTACTCCTTCTTCTCGCACGTTTGAAAAATAAAATCCGAGGTTGGCGAAGAGTTTTGTCTCGGTCTCGAAGGTCACGTTCGGGAAGGAGCATCGGGATCCCGAAGGTGCCGGCCCAAGGGAAAGACGCGGAAGAGAAGGATCGCAACGAGGAGAAAGAGCATGGGAAAGAATCCCAAAAACTGCCGCAGCGTGGCCACCGATGCGGAACCCCCCTTTGTCGGGAAATTTGACGGAAATGGAAAGATGTGTGTCGTACACCTCCTTCGAAGGAAAAGTATGCTACAATACCGCCCAAGCGGATTCCCGCCTCGCGCACGCCGACGCCGGGCGAATGCGACGCGGGGGGAACTCTGCTGGGAGTGGAGTACGGAGACGTTCGGAGGTTTCAGAACGGCAGGCGGGAGGGGGCGGAAATTGTGGGCAAAGCGCGTCCGCGCTTCACGGTGTACGTGGACGTCGAGCGTTGCAAGGGATGCGGGCTTTGCGTAAACGCCTGCCCGCACGACTCGTTGGTCCTTTCCGAAGGCTACAATGCAAAGGGCTACCATCCGGCGGAATTCGTAAATCCCGAGGCCTGCAAAGGGTGCGCGTTTTGTGCGTACATGTGTCCGGACGTCGTCCTCACGATCGTCCGCGAGGAGGTGCCCCTCCGTGCCTAAACGCAAGGTCCTCATGAAGGGGAACGAAGCGTACGGGGAGGCGGCGGTTCGCGCCGGATGTCGCTTCTACTTCGGGTACCCGATCACGCCGCAGACGGAGGTTGCGGAGTACTTGTCGCGGCGGCTTCCCGAAGTAGGCGGTGTGTTCCTACAGGCAGAGAGCGAAATCGCCTCCGTAAACATGCTATACGGAGCGGCGGCGGCGGGGGCGCGGGCAATGACCTCCACTTCCGGCCTCGGTCTCGCCCTCATGCAGGAGGGGATCAGCTACCTTGCCGGCGCGGAGCTGCCGGCCGTGATCGTAAACACGATGCGGGGAGGTCCGGGTATCGGTAACATCGCACCTGCCCAGGCGGACTACCGCCAGGCGGTGAAGGGGGGCGGCAACGGGGATTACAGGACGATCGTCCTCGCGCCCACGTCCGTGCCGGAGATCTTTCCCGTGATGGAGCTCGCCTTCAACCTTGCCGATCGCTACCGAAACCCCGTGATCGTGCTGAGCGACGGGATGATCGGCCAGATGATGGAGCCCGTGGAAATCGAGGAAGACCTCCCTCCGCTCGATCTGCCGGAAAAGCCGTGGGCCACGACGGGAACGATGGGACGCCGCCCTAAGAACGTGATCAAGACCGACTATCTGGAGCCGGAAGAACTCGAGCGCCACAACCTTCGCCTGGCGGAGAAGTACGCCCGGATCGAGGCAGAAGAGCAGCGCTGGAAGGAATTCGCTCTCGAGGACGCGGAACTCGTCCTTGTGGCCTTCGGAACGATGGCACGGCTCGCGCAGGCGGCGGCGGAGGTTCTGAGGAGCAAGGGGATCGCCGCCAGCGTGCTCGCGCCCATCACCTTGTATCCTTTCCCGATACGGCGGATCCGGGAGCTCGCCGACGACCCCGGGGTGCGGGGCTTCCTCACCGTCGAGATGAGCCTCGGTCAGTTGGTAGAGGACGTCCGGCTTGCCGTGGAGGGACGGAAGCCCGTGTCCTTCTTCGGACGTACGGGGGGCGTCGTTCCGACGTTGGACGAAATCGTGGCGGCCGCGGAAAGCGTCGCCGAGGAGAGGGGCGTGCGGAGTCGATGAGCCGGGACGTTCGCGAATCCCGAGGAGCAGCCACAGAGGAAGCGGCCGGCGTACAGGCGGGATCTCCCACGGGTTCTTTGGTACGGGAAAGGGAAGAAGGCGCCGGCCGGAGTAAGGTCGTGTTCGCACGCCCGCGCGCACTTACGGAGGCGCGCACGATTTACTGCCCCGGCTGCACCCACGGGATCATCCACCGCCTCGTGGCCGAAGTCCTCGAAGAGCTCGACCTTCTCGGGCGAACGGTGGGCGTGGGGAGCATCGGTTGCTCCGTGCTCATCTACGACTACCTCGACGTCGACATGATCTCCGCCGCCCACGGGCGGGCCCTCGCCGTGGCAACCGGTGTGAAGCGCGTGCTTCCGGACCGGTTCGTCTTCACCTACCAGGGAGACGGCGACCTCGCGTCCATCGGTACGGCGGAGACGGTACACGCCGCCGCCCGCGGCGAGCGCGTCACGGCGATCCTCGTAAACAACGGAGTCTACGGAATGACGGGCGGGCAAATGGCCCCTACCACCCTGCCGGGGATGCGGACGACGACCTCTCCTGCGGGTCGCGATCCGGAGCTTACGGGATTTCCCATCCGCATGCCCGAAATGCTCGCCTCGCTCGAAGGTGCCGTATACCTCGCCCGCGTCACGGTCACCTCGCCCAAAGAAGTCCTACGGGCGAAGCGCGTCCTGAAGCGCGCCTTTGAGGTGCAGCTCCAAGGGCTCGGGTTTTCCCTCGTGGAATTTCTTTCGAGCTGCCCGATCAACTGGAAGATGGACCCGGCGGACGCCCTGCGGTACATCGAGAAGGAAGTCGTGAAGTACTACCCGCCGGGAGAGATCAAGGTCCCCGAAGGTTGGAAACCGCTCGCCTGAAGGAAAGATCGAACGGCCGAACGAGGGGAGGACACCTATGGAAGGGTACAGGGGGTTTCCGCCCGGGAAAGTCGAAAGCGTCGCGGTTTCGGCCCTCGGCCCGGGAGGAGGGGGCGCGGCTCCGACGTCGCCTCCCGAGGAAGTGGTCGTCGCCGGCTTCGGCGGCCAAGGCGTCCTCACGGGGGGGATTCTCCTCGCCCAGGCGGGGATGATGCAGGGCCTACACGTGAGCTGGGTTCCCGCGTACGGCGCCGAACAACGAGGGGGGACGGCCTACAGCGCCGTCGTCCTCTCGCGTCGTCCCGTCGTCTCGCCGCTCGTCTTTGCCCCTACCACCGTTCTTGCCATGAACCGCCCTTCCTTCGACCGCTTTGTACCGAAGGTGCGGGAAGGAGGCATCGTACTCTACAACGCTTCGATCGTCGAACTTTCCCCTGACCTTCGGTCTAAGCTCGAGGCGAAGCTCGGTCGCCTGCTCGGGATTCCCGCCACCTCCCTTGCGGAAGAGATCGGCGACGCACGCGTCGCCGTGAACGTGCTCGTGGGTGCGTACGCCGCCTTGACGGGAGTCGTCGATCTCGCCTGCCTCAAACTCGCCTTGCGCGAGGTCTTGCCGCCGCATCGCCATCGCCTCATTCCGGCCAACGAACGCGCCTTGGAGGCGGGATTTGAGGCGGCACGCTCGGCGGTCTAAGGGACGCGCTTTCTTCCCGCGTCACATCCTGGGGAGATGAAACCGACATTCATGATGCGCCATAGAGAAGGAGGTTCCCCTATGACGAAGGCGGCGCTGGTGGAGGCGGAAGGCGTCACCCGATGGTTCGGGGCAGTACCGGGCATCCAGGATGCCAGCCTCAGGGTGTCGGCGGGCGAAATCGTCGCCCTGGTCGGTCCCAACGGGGCTGGCAAAACCACCTTTTTGAACATCTGCGCCGGGATCCTTCCACCCTCTCACGGTCGCCTGCGGATCCTGGACTACACTTGGGGGACCGATTCCGAGTCCCGTCGCCCCGCCTCCCTTCCCCCCGACCTCTGGCGCCTGCGCCGCCACCTGGGTTTCGTTCCGGCTTCCCACGAGGTACCCGAGCGCCTTACCGCTCGGGAATTCCTCCGATTTATCGCCGCCCTCTACGAAGTACCCCGCCCCGAAGCGGACGCCGCCATCGAACGATGGCTGGCCTACCTGGATCTGTCGGGTGCGGCCGACCGCCTCATGGGGGGGTATTCCCACGGCATGCGTAAAAAGGTACAGCTGGCCGCGGCCCTCCTCCCTCGGCCTCGCGTCTTCATCTGCGATGAACCTACCTCGGGGTTGGACCCGGCGATGGTGGTGCTCTTGCGGGACCTCTTTCGTGCCCTGGCGCAGCAAGGAGTAGCTGTGTTGCTGGCGACTCACGACCTGCCCTTTGCCGAAAGGGTAGCTCACCGGTTCTACTTCATCCATGGAAGCCGCATTGTGGCCCAGGGTTCTGCGGAGGAACTGAAGGCCAGATACCGCGCCTCCGACCTGGCGGAAGCTTTTCTCCTCGCGGTGGGCGGCGGGGAGCGGAGGGAGCTTCTCCATGAACTGGTGGCTCATCGGCCGACTGAGACTCCTTGAAATTCGCCGAAGCCTGATGGCCTCGGTGTGGGACGCTCCATGGGTGGGGATTGTAGTTTTGCTGGCACTCCTGGGCCTTTCGTTGGTAGACGTAGCCCTTTTCCAAACCTTTTCCGCCGCTCCTACGCAGGCACTAGATTTCTGGATTCTCTACTTCGTGCGTATCCTAATCGTCGGTACCGTTCTGGCCTCCCTTCTCGTCGATGCCCGGCGCCTTATCCCGAACGGTTTTCCCCAAGCCCTGCCCGTGACCGATGGTGCTCTCCTTTTCGGAAGCACTGCCCCTCTTTTCCTGGCTACCGGGATCTTTTTCTTGCTTCTCACGGCACCGGTGCTCCTGGCCCTCGCCCAGCGTGGGTACCTCTCCTTGCCCGGTATGGCGGTAGGAGGGGTAGGTGTCGTCATCTTGATGACCAGCACCGCCTGGTTAACCTTGGTCGGAAAGCTGGCGGCCGGACGGGTTTGGGTCCTTTTCGGCGGGGCTATCGGGGCTATCCTCTGGTTTCTCACCGGAACCGCCTGGCTAGACGTCTTTCGGCCGGGGCCCCATCTGACGGGGGGCATCGTGATGCTTCTTATCCTGGATTGGTTGGCCTGGCGGTGGCTCCTATCCCGCTTCTCGTGGCCGATGGGTGGGGGCGTCCGTACCCGAGTGGATAAACCGCCTCTCGGCCACCGGTGGCCTTTTCCCTACGGCCGGTGGGCGTGGTTGGGCTACGAATTCCGGAACGTCTTGCGAGATACCAACACAAAGATCATTCTCGCCATTGCCACAGGTGGTATCTGGCTCTTTCTGGGCCTCCTCGTCTGGAGGCCGTGGGCTGGCGAAGGGTTGGCCCCTTTCCCCTACGAGAGAGGGCTCCTTTATGTCCAGCCAGGCCTTTACCTGGGAGCCTTTTCGTTGGCTCTGATGGTCCTTAGGGCTCGGGGCATCGATCTTCCTCTGGAGACGTGGATCCGCAGCCTTCCCCTGCGCCCTGCCGACTATATCTTGGCCAAGGCCGTGGGTACCATCGCCCTCGCCAGCATGGCCTGGGTGATCCTCTTCATCGGCGTAGGCTTTCTCATCGGCCTGAACGTGGAAATTCTGGTGCTAAACCTGGGTCCGGCTACCCTTTTTGCCCTCGTGACTTACTCCCTGGCCCTGGCGTGGGGCGTCGCGGTGCCGGTACGGGACGAAGATACCCTCCAAGGATTCATGCATGTGGTGCTGTTCGCTCTGGCTTCGGTCGTCCTGTACAGGGTAGCCCAGCTGTTGGAATCCCTGTTTCCCCGCCCTGTGGGGTTTGTAATGTCCAGCCTAGGCTTCATTTCCTTAGGAATCGGCCTTGCCATCATTGCCGAAAAGTGGAGGCGCCGCGATGGGCCGTGAAGGAAGACCTTCGACAGATGTTTGGACCCTTGCTCCGGGAGTTAGCCTCTGTGGCTGGCGGCTGCGACCCCTTTTCTCGCGCAAACTTTGACCCTTTTACCTGCCTTTACCGATAGCCCCTTTTATCACTATTGGCGACGAACCGTGGACACATGGCAGACCTCTGTAAAGCGGAGGGTTCACCGCATGCGGAAAGGGGCCGTCCACATGATCAAAGGAGCGGGACAGGTGCTTCTAGCCCTGGTCGGAGGTACATTTTTGACTTTTTTGGGCCTCCTTATCCTTGCGCTAACCGTCTTCATCGTCGGCGATTTTGCCGGCTGGCCCTCCTTCCAGCTGGCTCCCGGAGGAGTCCTGATCTATCATTTCCAAGCCGCCGGAGAGAATACCTCCTCTTCCGTCAATTTGGGCGAAGGCGCCTTCTACCTGGCCGTCACCGTCGGCGTCCTCAATGCCGGTGTATCGGCATGGAGGTTGACAAGGCGTCAGCCCCATGGCCCTTCCTCCTGACCATCGCCGTGAGAAGGCAGAGAAACGCAGCATCTCATGCCGTGCAGGGATGTAGGGCCACACGCAGTGAAGCACGAAGAAGGTTCCGCTTTGATGGTGGTACCGTACGCCGCGGATTGAAGCATTTCTTTTCCTTGTAGGCGGGGTAGGCAGGTACGATCCTCATTCTGCGAATCCGAAGCATTAGGGAAAGACCTCGTCGCCCTCTACGCCCGGCGCAGAATTCCGCGACCTACCGAATACACGTGCACGGTACGCCCATCCTCAGGATGGGTTTTTTTGTGCCTTCCGGCGCTCTTCCGACGTCGTCCGGGAATCCCCCGCAAAGGATCCCGTTTTTTTCTCCCTATTCACAGACACTTTACAAACACCTTACGTAAACTTAACGTTTCTCTCGTTTGCCGTGTGGTATGTTGGAGTGCGGCCCACTTCGGAAATGCGGGCCGCCGCAGGTTCTGAGGACTCGCGGGAGTGACCCGGAACCTCGCGTCTGGTTTATCGCCGGGGGAGGGGTCGGAGTGCGCGTCGCGCTCGAGAGGGTCTCCATGCGTTTCGGAAGGGTGACGGCCGTAGACGCGCTGAGCGTGGAATTTGCTTCCGGTGAACTCGTCGTGATCCTAGGGCCGAGCGGATGTGGCAAATCTACAACCCTTTTCCTCCTTGCCGGTTTGTACGTACCTTCGGAAGGAGAGATCCGCTTCGACGGGCGCGTGGTCAACACGGTCCCGCCGGAGCGGAGAAACGTCGGCCTCGTCTTTCAAAACTACGCTTTGTATCCCCACATGAGCGTCTTCGACAACATCGCCTTCCCTTTGCGCATGCAGCGCCGTCCGCGGGCGGAGCGTCAGGAAAGGGTACTCGCCGTAGCTCGCATGCTCCACATCGAGCACCTGATGGACCGCAAACCCGCTCAGTTGTCGGGAGGGCAGCAGCAGCGGGTGGCCATCGCCCGGGCGCTCGTGAAACGTCCCGACCTTTTGCTTCTCGACGAACCGCTCTCCAACCTCGACGCGCGCCTGCGCCTCGAAATGCGGGAAGAGATTCGCCGCGTACAGCGCGAGGTGGGGATCACGACGGTTCTCGTGACACACGACCAGGAAGAGGCCCTCTCGCTTGCCGACCGGATTCTCGTGATGCGCGACGGCAAGGCGGTTCAGTTCGCCCCTCCGGAAGAACTGTACGAACTCCCTGCAGATCGCTTCGTCGCCCACTTTGTCGGAAATCCCCCGATGAACTTCCTTCACGCCGAATATGCCGGAAATGGGAAGTTTTACCTTTCCGGCGGGCTCGAGATCCGTGTCTCCCCCGAGGATTTTGCCGAACTTCTTTCCGGTGCGGCGTACGAGCTGGGCATACGTCCCGAAGCGGCGAGCCTTCGTCCCTCTCGGTCGGAGGAGACACCCCCCTTCTCCTTTTTGGAGGAGGGGGACGGCCCGGAAGGCGCGGAGGATTCTCCGGCGGCAAACGAATTTCCGGGCCTCGTCGTCCACCGCGAAGTGGTAGGGAGGGATGCGCTGTACAAGGTACGTACCTCCGGGGGTGACCTTCGCCTCGTCGCCCCATCGACCTCACCCTATCGGGCAGGCGATCGGGTGTCCGTCCGGATCGACGCCTCTCGCGTACACGTCTTCGACGCCGACGGGAAAAACCTGCGCCTTCGCGTGCGCCGCGATTCGGCTGCGGAAGGCGAGAACCGCGGGAACATCCAGCGCTCTGTCGTTTTCGGGGAAACGTTTCTTTCCGCTCCCTCCCGCGAAAACCCAACGCCTCGAGACGTTGCGGAAGGTCCCGAACTCCTTCGGTCGAGGGGGATCTGAGCCGTGGACGAACGCCCTACGGTCGCTTCGTTCTTCAAGGCAGCGTTCTATCTCGCTCCCGCCCTCGCGGTTCTCGGGGTATTCACTATCTATCCGATTTTTTCTTCCCTGCTTTTGAGCTTCTACGCGGACTACGACTACTTTCACGACGTCGTCTACCGTTTCGGCGTCGACAACTACGTGTACCTCCTCCACGATCCTAGCTTCTGGCAGGCCTTGCGCAACACGGCCCTTTTCGTCCTCGGCGTCGTTCCGGCGTCCCTTGCGCTCTCCCTCGGCCTTGCCCTTCTCCTTCGCCAACGGCTTCCCGGCATGGCCGCCTTTCGTACGGTGTACTTTCTGCCGGTGGTGACGTCCGTCGTCGCGATATCCGTCGTCTGGCGGTGGATTTTCCACACGGACTACGGCCTGTTGAACTACGTGTTGTCCTGGTTCGGGGTTTCCCCGGTCCCGTGGCTCACAAGCCCGAGGTGGGCGATCCCCTCTCTCATAATCCTCGCCATTTGGAAGAGCCTCGGGTACAACATCCTCATCTTTCTTGCCGGGCTTTCCGCCATTCCGGAAGTGTACGAGCAGGCGGCCCGCGTGGACCACGCGACGGCGTGGCAGCGCTTCTGGCACGTGACCTTTCCGCTTCTCGCGCCGACGACCTTTTTCGTCTCCGTCGTCTCCGTGATCGATGCCTTTAAGGTATTCGACGAGGTGTACGCCCTTTTCGGCGGGAACGCGGGGCCCGTGCGCAGCGCCCTCACCCTGGTGTTTTACATCTTCGAGAAGTTTTACCGCGAACAGGACTACGCCGTTGCCGCCGCGGCCTCATACGTCCTTTTCCTCCTCACGTTCCTCCTCACCCTCCTCCAGCTGTGGATCGGGCGGAAGATCGCCTACAACCGATGAACTTCCTTGGGAGGCGGACTCTCGTGGTGCGCGACGCTCTGTCCAAAGGGACGATCTACCTCCTTCTCTCCCTCGGCGGCGTTCTCATGCTCCTTCCCTTCCTCTGGATGCTCTCCACCTCGCTTAAGGCGCCCAACCAGGTCGCCGTACTTCCTCCCGCCTGGGTGCCCGTTCCCCCGCATTGGGAGAATTACGCCGAGGCCCTGCGCATGGCGCCCTTCGGCCGCTATTTCGTGAACAGCGTGATCGTCACGACCCTCTCCACCATCGGGGAACTCCTCACGACGATCCTCGCCGCGTACGCCTTTGCGCGAATTCGGTTTTGGGGACGGGAAGTGCTCTTCAGCCTCCTCCTCGGAACGATGATGGTTCCCGGGGAGGTCCTCCTCGTGCCCAACTACCTCACCCTCACGAAGCTCGGGTGGATCGACACGTACGCGGCGCTCATCGTGCCGTGGACGGCAAGCGTCTTTGCGATCTTCCTCTACCGGCAGCACCTCTTGTCCGTCCCGAGGGAACTCGGGTACGCGGCCCGCGTCGACGGGGCCGGCGACTTCCGCTTCCTCTGGGAAATCCTCGTGCCGATCACGAAACCCGCCCTCGTGACGATCGCCCTCCTCAAGGCGATCGGCAGCTGGAACGCCTTCCTCTGGCCCCTCATCGTCACGAACAGCAGGGAAATGCGGACGCTCCCCGTCGGCCTTACGGCATTCACCACGGAGGCGGGCACCGCGTACGAGCTCCTCATGGCGGCTTCGGCCTTTGTGATCGTTCCCATGGTCGTCCTCTTCCTCCTCTTTCAACGGCACATCGTCGAGGGAATTTCCCGCGCGGGGATCAAGGGATGAGGGAAGGTTGTACTTTGCCCCTTCGCAGAATCTCGAATCTCGGCCCGCGGGAAGGAGGAAAAATACGAGCCGCATCGCGACGTGCGGCCTGGCGATAAAGAGGACGAGCACCGGAAAAGGGGGGGAACGGTACGACATGCGCCGCGCACCTTTCGCTCGACGTCTCGCCGCCCTTCTTGCCGCCGCCCTTCTTGCCGCCTTCGGCTTAGGCGGTTGCCAAGGGAGCAAAGGGCAGGAGACCTCCGCGCCTCCGGAGAAGGCTTCCTCGGGAATTGCGACGAAGCTCTCGGGTCCCGTGGAGATCACCTTCTGGCACGCGATGACGGGAAAGCACGAAGAGGCCCTTAGGACGATTGCGGAGAATTTTACGAAAGAACATCCCGACATCCGCATCAAGCTAGAGGCTCAGGGGAACTACGGCGACCTGCAGCAAAAGCTCACCGCGGCGGCGAAGTCCCATACGCTTCCCGTAATGGCTCAGGTGATCGAGACCTGGGTGACGGACTTCCGGCAAAACGGGCTCGTCGCCGACCTCACGCCGTACATCGAGAACCCCGAAATCGGCTGGAACAAGCAGGAACTCGACGACATCGTGGAGGTCTTCCGCAAGGCCAACCAGTGGGACGGAAAGTACTACTCGCTCCCCTTCAGCAAGAGCACGCAAATCCTCTACTACAACACGGACTATTTCCAGGAGTTGGGACTCCAGCCGCCCAAGACGTGGGATGAGCTCAAGGAGGCGGCGAAGAAGCTCACAGGGGAAAAGAACGGCAGGCGCGTAATCGGCATGGGCTTTGAAAACTCCGTAGGCTGGCAGTTCCACCAGTGGGTAAAGCAGGCGGGGGGGCGCTACGTCGACGAAGCCACGGGCGAGGTCCTCTTCGACAGCCCCGAAGGCAGGGAAGCCTTGGGTTTCCTCGTAGGGCTTTTCCAGGAGGAGGTCGCCCGCCTCGCCGGCGAGGATCAGTACGTGTCCAATCCTTTCGGCCGCGGGGATGTAGGGATGTACATCGGTTCTTCGGCGGGGATTCCGTTCGTGGCCAAGGCCGCCGAAGGCAACATCCATTGGGCGGCGGCGCCCGTGCCGGCGGGGGAGGAGAAGGCCGTGGCCTTTGCCGGCAATGCCGTAGCCGTGTTTGATTCGGCGAAGCCCGAGGAGAAGCTTGCGGCGTGGCTTTTCATCAAGTACCTCTTGAACACGGACAACACAGTCTTCTGGGCGAAGTCCACGGGGTATCTCCCCATCCGCTATTCGGCGCTCGAGACGAAGGAGTGGCAGGATTACGTCGCCCAGAATCCCGCTTACGGGGTGGGCACCCGGCAGTTCGATTACGGATTCTTTGATCCGCGAATTCCCGGGTTCGATGCCGCCCTCAAGGAGATCGACAAGGAAATCCAGGCGGCCCTTTTGGGACAGAAGTCGGCAGACGCCGCACTCAGGGACGCAGCACGAGCTGCTCAGGCGGCGATCGATCGCGCCAAGGAGCGAGCAAAGTAGACCTGCGGTCGGCGCGTCGAAGGGGGCATGCGTGTTCTTTCCTTCCCGTGCGAGGAACGCCGGGAGAGGGAAACCCGATACCGCACCAGTCCGGAAGCCCGGCGGTCGCCGTCGGGCTTTTCTTCTCCGCGCCGGGGAGGTAAGCTTGGGAAGCGGGAGAGGCGAAACCGCTTTCGGGAGCGAGGAGGAGTGAAGGTCGACGTGTCGGCGTGGTCCCCGGCAGCGCTTGCGGAGGCGGCGCGGTTTGTACGCGAGCTCGCCGCGATTCGCGCGGAGCCCGATCTCTTCAATCCGTGGGGGGAGAGCGACCTTGCATGGGACCGTTCCCGGCTCGCCCCGTGCGTCCGCCGCCTGCATTTTACGTACTACCTCGCGCGACGCCTGGGGCGCGTCCGCTGGGTATGGGTCGGAGAAGCCCTCGGCTACCGCGGCGCCCGCTTTTCTGGCGTTCCCTTCACGTCGGAGCGGATCCTCCTCGGCTTCCATCCGGAAATTCCCGCCGAGGTGGCCTTTGGTCGCCGCGGCGTGCGCACGAGCCGTCTCGATCACCCGATCCTCCCGGGCAGGACCTCGGAGACGACGCGCCGCTACGGGTTCGCGGAGGTGAGCGCTACCCTGGTCTGGCGCGCGGTACGCGCGGCGGGACTTGCCCCCGAGGACGTGATCTTCTTCAGCGTCGTCCCTTTTCATCCTCTGGATCCCAAGCGAGGCCCCATGAGCAACCGTCCGCCCCGGCGCCGCGAAGTGCGAGAAGGGCTCACAGTCCTTTCGGAATTCCTCACCCTCTTAGGCCGGTGGGGGAGGGGCGGAGAAGGGGGTTTCCCGCGCGTCGTCGCCGTGGGTAACGTCGCCCACGAAGGGCTCGAGGCCCTCGGGATCTCGCACCTCAAGGTCGTCCATCCCGCGCAGGGGCACGGTCCCCGCTTCCTCGCGGAAATCCGCCGCGCGGTCCTCACGGAAGGAAGGTGAGGACGCAAAGACCCCGGCCGTAGGCTCTTCGGCCGGGGTCTCGGAATTGCGGATGGCGTGTCCCCGGGTAGTCCGGGGCCGGCGGCGGGCTCGGTTACGGGTTTCCCGCTTCCCACGTGAGTTCCCCGCCGGGTGCCTGAAACCCGATGCGGGCGTGGCTTCCGTCGCAAAAGGGCTTTCGTCGGGAAGTGCCGCAGCGGCAGAGGAAGACGCGCGGGCGGGCGACGGGAGTTTCTTCTCCGCCCGTTCGCAAGACGAATTGTTCGCCTGCAAGCTCGATGGGTCCGTTTTCGTGAAGGATGAGGTGCACGGGGAATCCCCTTTCGGCGGCCTTTACCCGAGGCGGACGAGCTTTACGCTTCGCAGGGCCTCGATGTCGAGGAGCTTGGCGAGGGTGTCTTCGTCGGGCATGTGGTCGACGGCGAGGAGCATGACGGCTTCGCCGCCGATTTCCCGGCGTCCGACGATCATCGTGGCGATGTTGATCCCCTTTTCGCCGAAGATCATGCCCACGCGGCCGATCACGCCGGGGCGGTCGACGTGGTGGGCGAGGACGATCGTCCCTTCCGGGGGGACGTCCACGGGGAACCCTTCGACTTCGACGATGCGCGGCCCGAGGCCTTCGACGATCGTCCCCGACACCTGGGCGGCGGAGCCGCGTTCCCCGCGCAGGCGTACCTGGACGAGGAAGGGGAACCCGGCGCTCGTGCTCGTCCACGTTTCCTGTACCTCGAGCCCGCGCTGGCGGGCGAGCGTGCGGGCGTTTACGAGGTTCACGCGCACGTCTAGCTGGCGGGCGAGGACGCCCTTGAGCACGGCGCGCACGAGGAACTCCCGTTCCGCTTCGGAGGTTTCCCCGTGGAAGGTGACGTCCACGGCGACGGGCGGGCCGTCCAGCACGTCCATGGCGAAGGTGCCGAGGCGTTCGCCGAGGCGGAGGAGTTCCGCCGCTTCCGGCGAAGGAGCTTCCGGGAGGTTGACCGCCGTGCGCACGGGGCGATCGCGCAGAGCCTCCAGGATGGCGAGGCTCGTGTCGCGGGCGACGTTTTCCTGCGCTTCTACGGTGCTCGCACCGAGGTGGGGGGTGAACACCGCGCGTTCCAAGGCGAGGAGGGCGGCGTTTTTCGGCGGCTCTTCGGCGAAGACGTCGAGGGCGACGCCCGCGACCTTCCCGCTCCGTACGGCCTCTACCAGGGCGTCTTCGTCGATGAGGCCACCGCGGGCGGCGTTCACCAGGATCACGCCGTCCTTCATGAGGGCGAGGGTCTCGCGGCGGATGAGATTTCGCGTCTCTTCCGTAAGCGGGGTGTGGAGGGTGATGATGTCGGCGCGGCGGAAGAGTTCTTCGAGGCTCACGGGTTCGATGGCCAAAGCGCGGGCCCGGGACTCGGGGAGGTAGGGGTCGTATCCGAGGACTTCCATGCCGAAGGCGCGGGCGCGCTTCGCCACCTCGCTTCCGATGCGTCCAAGGCCTACCACGCCGAGCGTTTTCCCCATGAGTTCAAAACCGATGAAGCGTTGGCGCTCCCAGCGCCCCGCCTTTACCGAGGCGTGGGCTTCGGGGATCCGCCGGGCGAGGGCGAGGAGGAGGGCGAAGGCGTGTTCCGCCGCGGCGATCGTGTTTCCGTTGGGGGCGTTGAGGACGAGCACGCCCCGTTCCGTAGCGGCGTCGACGTCGATGTTGTCCACGCCCACGCCGGCGCGGCCCACGACTTTGAGGCGTGGTGCGAGGTCGAGGAGGTCGCGGGTGACCTTCGTGCGGCTCCGCACGATGAGGGCGTCGGCGTCGCGGAGGGCGAGTACGAGGGCTTCGGGGTCCTCTTCGCGGGAGACGTCGACGATTTCCACCTCGGGATCGCGCCTCAGGGGTTCGAGCCCCGCTTCGCTCAGCGGGTCGGCGATGACGATGCGGTAGCCCACGCCGTGTACACCTCCGTAGCGGCCGCAACGGCAGCACCCCGTCGGACGGGATACCCTAGGAGCTCCAAAGTCGCCTCGAAGGCCGCGAGGTAGTGGAGGACGTCGGAAGGCGATACGTACCCCATGTGTCCGATGCGCACGATGCGCGGCGTGAGGTTCCCCTGTCCGGAGGCGAAGACGACGGCGAAGTGCTCGCGCAGGGTAGACAAAACCCGCTTGGGTCCCAGCGTTTCTACGTCCACGGCCGTCACGGTCGGGGAGGCGTAGGCGTCGTCCTCGACGAGCAGGGGGAGTCCGAGGGCGCGGATCCCCGCGCGCGTCATGTCGCGCATGAGGCGATGGCGGGCAAAGACGTTCTCGTAACCCTCTTCCTCGATGAGGTTGAGCGCTTCGTCGAGGGCGAAGAGGAGAGAAACGGCCGGGGTAAAGGGAGTCGTGTCTTTCGCCAGGCTTTCTTCGTACCGGCGGAGGTCGGCGTAAAAGCGCGGGCCGTCCACGGCGCGCATGGCCTCGAGGGCACGGGGGCCGAGGGCCACGATGGCGAGACCCGGCGGCGTCATGAGCGCCTTTTGCGAGCCCGTGGCGACCCCGTCGATCCCCCAAGCGTCCATGGCCATCTCCACACCGGCAATCGAGGAAACGCCGTCGACGAGGACGAGGGCCTCCGGTCGAACTTCCCGGACGATCTCCGCGAGCTCCCGCACGGGGTTGAGGAGGGAAGTGGACGTCTCGCAGTGCGTGACGATCACGGCGCGGAGGTTCGGTTTCGCGGCGAGGGCGCTCCGGAAGCTCTCTGCATCCGTTGGAACGCCGGGGGGAAACGAGAGGGTGTGGACGCTTCGCTTGTGTTCGCGGGCGATGGAGGCAAAGCGCTCCCCGAAATTCCCGTTCGTGACGACGAGGACTTCGTCGCCGGGCGCGGTGAGGTTTACGAGGAGCGTCTCCATGGCCAGCGTGCCGCTCCCCGCGAGGAGGAAGACCTTTCCCTGCGTGCCGAAGAGAGGCTTGAGCCTCGCGGTGATGCGCGCCACGCGTTCGTCCATGAGGGGGTCGCGGTGTCCGACCACGGGTTGGGCGAGGGCGCGGAGGACGCGGGGCGGCACCGGCGTAGGGCCGGGAATTCGGAGGTAGATCTGATCCTGCACCGTTCTCGTTCCCTCTCTTTCCGATGGGGAAGTTTGGACCGTTTGTTCTCAATGTTGAGATGAATTCTAGCACAAGGAAGGAAGGTTTGTCAAGGTTGAGAGACACCGAACGTTCGCCGACATGTCGCGCAACAGGCGATAAATGCCGATCTTTGGAGCGGTACGGCAATAAATAACGAACGTTCCTTCGGATCCAAGGCGTACTTTGCCGATTAATACGAACAAGGGGGCAGATCCGCCCGTCCGCCTCGGACGAGAAGGGGAGGATCTCGTCGAGGGTCCGAGGACATTTCGCCCGCCTTTGGAATATAGACATAGGAGAAGACCTGGGGAGGTGGGACGCCGTGCGCTTCTACACGATCAAACTTCCCGGCCCGATTGCCGCCCTCGTCCGCTTTTTCGTGGAACGGTTTCGGGGAGAAAGGCGGAAGGTCGTTCGTCGGGAAAAGGCGTAGAGGCGAAGGAGCCATAAAAAACGGCGCAGGCACCGCGGCCTACGCCCTTCGTCCTTTCCGCGTCTCGGCGCGTTCCTCGCCGGAGAACCTCCGGGCCGTCAGACGCGTTGCACGAGCCCTTTCTTGAGGGCCTTGACGTGTACCCAGACGCGCTTGGGTTTTCCGTCGACGAGAATGCGTACCTTTTTGAGGTTGGGGGAGAACTTCCGCCGGCTCGCCTTCATGGAGTGGCTTCGGCGGTTGCCAAACATGGGTTTCTTTCCCGTGACGTGGCACACCCGTCCCATGCTCTTTCCTCCTTTGCGCGCATCCGGGGTTCGACCTCGGAATCGGTTCCGCAAGCCTTTTCCTACACACAAAAAGTATCATACCATAAGGCAAAACGGAGAGGCAAAAAGGGGCGTTCCCTCGGGCTTCGGCGCTTGGCACTCGGGGACCTTCGGGGAGCTCAAACGGAAGCGCCTTTTTTTCCCCTCGGGGCTTGTGTACAATGGCCATGATGCATGCACAGTCGGAGGGTTCCGCGGGAAGAGGGGAAGAAGCGCTTAAATTTCCGCGAAAGCCGGCATGGCCGGACCTATGCGGAGGGGAAAGGGTGGAGGGCATGCCGTACGTGAAGGATATGGACGGTGGGAAGCTCTACATTTCGGACCGCGTGATCGCCCAGCTTGCCGGGTATGCGGCGATGGACGTCTTCGGCATCGTGGGGATGGTCCCGCAAAAGCCGATTAGCGAAGGTCTTCTGGAGATCCTCGGGCGGGAGAACCTCGCCAAAGGGGTAGAGGTGGTTTTGGCGGACAAGAAGGATCGGGAAGAGGAGGGGAAGGGGGAGGTCTCCCTCAACTTATACGCAATCGTAACCTACGGGGTGCGGATTCCGGAAGTTGCGCGGAACCTGCAGGAGCGCGTCCTCTACGCCTTGCGCACTTTCCTCGGGATCGAAGCGGCGACGGTCAACGTCCACGTCCGGGGGGTAAAGGTGGAGTCCTAGTTTTTTCGCGGGATCGGAGGGGCATCCCGGGTGGGCATGGGGAGAGTTTTTCTGCGCTCGAGGAGGAAGGGATTTGGCTGAGGAACGGGGACTGGACCTCCTGACGGAGGACCTCTTTCGCGCCGCTTTAGAGTCGGGGTACCGCCGTTTGCAGGCGCACAAGGACGCCGTCAACCGGCTCAACGTCTTTCCCGTGCCCGACGGCGACACGGGGACGAACATGGTGCTCACCTTAGGTGCGGGTCTCGAGGAAAGCCGCGGGATTTCCGGCGGCGTGGGCGCCGTGGCGCAGGCGTTCGCGCGCGGCCTCCTCATGGGCGCCCGCGGAAATTCCGGCGTCATCGTGTCCCAGCTTTTTCGCGGATTTGCGCAAGAAGTCGACGGAAAGCCCACCCTCACACCTCTCGAGTGGGCGGAAGCGGTGGATGCAGGGGTGCGCGCCGCCTACCGTGCGGTGATGAAGCCCGCGGAAGGGACGATTCTCACGGTATCGCGCAAGGGGGCCCAAGCGGCGCTGGGGGAAGCGCGCCGTGGAGGGGACTTCGTGAGCGTCGTCGAGGCGCTCCTTCGGGCGGCGCGGAAGACGCTTGCGCGCACGCCCGAAATGCTCGAACCGTTGCGCCAAGCGGGCGTCGTAGACGCCGGCGGGCAGGGTTACGTGTTTTTCTACGAGGGATTTCTCGAGGGTCTGCGCGGGGATGGCGGTTCCGTCGCCTCCCGAGAGGAGGCGGTTCAAGGTACTTCCGGCGCAAACCGTGCAGCACTCGTCGAAGCCCTGGAAGAAGGGCTACCCGACGACGTGCACGCGTGGGAGGGAGACCCCGAGGACCTGCCGTACGGCTTTTGTACGAATTTTGTCGTGCGCCTGTACGATCCCGCGTCCTTCCGCGAAGACGAGTTTCGTCGCGCCCTTGAGCGCTTCGGCGATTCCATCGTCGTTCTCAGGGGTGACGACCTCGTACGCGCGCACGTTCACTCGGAAACCCCGGGCGAAGTGCTCACCTGGGCGCAGTCTTTCGGAGAGCTCGTGCGCATCAAGATCGACAACATGCGCGAGCAGATTCGCGCCCAGAAGGCGCGCTCCGAAGCGCGCCGCGGTACTCCCGGAGCGGGAGGAAGAGGATCTCCGTCGGCGCCCGCGGCGGAGACCGAGGCGCCTCCGAATCCCGCCGAAGGCGGGACGGGCGCGGCGGCGAAAGAGAACCCCGCTTCGATTCCCCGAGTGCGAACGGCTGTCGTCGCCGTCGTCCAAGGGAAGGGGTTTGCCGCCCTGATGGAGAGCTTGGGGGTGCAGGCGCTCGTCGATGGCGGGGAGACGATGAATCCGAGTACGGAAGCGATCCTCACGGCGATCCGCTCCACGAACGCCGACGCGGTCGTCGTCCTTCCCAACAACGGGAACGTAGTCCTCGCCGCGGAGCAGGCGCGGCAGCTGGCGGACCGACCGGTTTTCGTCGTTCCGACGTCGACGCTTCCGGAGGGCGTTTCGGCGCTCGTCGCCTACCGTCCGGACCTTCCGGCGGAAGAAAACGTGGCGGCGATGGAGGAGGCGCTTCGCGCGACGCGCGTCGCGCAGATCACGCGCGCCGTGCGCGATGCCCGGTTCGACGGCGAGTCGATTCGGGCAGGAGACTACATCGCTCTTTCGGGGAAATCTCTCCTCGCGAAGGGGAATGCGCTCGAAGAGGTGCTCCTCGCGGCCCTCGAGCGCCTGGAAGTGCACCCGGGCGGCATGCTTACCCTCTTCTGGGGCGACGGCCTCTCCGAGGACACGCGGGAAGGGCTTCTCCGCATCCTCGAGGAAAGGTACCCGAATCTCGAGATCGAGGCGTTCGAAGGCGGCCAGCCCCTTTACCCTCTCCTCGTGAGCTTCGAAGGCTAGGCCGCGCTCGGGTGCCTTCCGGGGAACGTCGGGACGAAGGGGCGGACAACCTTCGCGTCGGGGGTGGTGTGGCCGTGGGCCTCTTTTCCGCGCCGCTACCGGAGGTCGTTTCGCTCCCCAAGTCGCGGCAAGACGTGTTGGCCGCAGCGGGCATTCGCACGGTAGGCGACGCCCTCCTCTTCGTGCCGCGCCGCTACGAAGATTTCCGGGCCAAGCCGCTCGAGGAGGTGCGCGTTCCGGAAACGCTGTCCGTCGTGGGCGTGGTGCAGGCGCACCCCAAGTTTTCCCGCTTCCGCGGGAACTTTTCGCGCCTCGCGACCTCCTTGGACGTCGGTGGAAGGACGATCACCGTCGTCTGGTTCAACCAGCCGTACTTGCGCGAGCGCCTGATCCCGGGGGCCCGTGTGCAGGTGGCGGGACGCTACGATCCGAAGTCCCGTCAGCTCGTTGCGCAGAAGACGCGCTTTTCCGCGGAGGGCCTGGCCACGGACTCGCTTACGCCCGTGTACGGGCTCCCGGGCCGGGGAGCCGATGCGTGGTTTTCCGAGCTCGTACGCCTCCTCTTCTCCCTCCCCGACCTCGAGATCCCCGATCCCCTGCCCGCGGCGCTTCGGGAGAAGTACCGCCTTCTCCCGCGGGGGGAGGCGCTGCGCACCCTCCACTTTCCTCCGGACGAGCGCGAGCTCTTTTGGGCGAAGCGGCGCATGGCCTTCGAAGAGGTTTTTCTCTACCAACTCAAGGTCCTCGCGGCCCGGAACGTGCGCGTGCGTACGCGTAGGACGCGGGAACACCGCTTTCGTCCCGAGGAAGTCCTCGAACTCACCTCGCGCTGGCCCTTCCCCCTCACGGGGGCGCAGCGGCGCGCGGTTCAAGAGATCTTCGCGGATCTCCTTGGACCGCACCCGATGAACCGCCTTTTGCAGGGAGACGTCGGGTCGGGAAAGACCGCGGTGGCGACGTTGGCAATTTACGCCGTAGTCCGCGGCGGGCGCCAGGCGGCGCTCATGGCGCCCACGGAGATCCTCGCCGAACAGCATGTGCGTACCTTGCGCAGTCTTTTGCCGGAAGACGTGCCGATTGCGCTTCTCACGGGGCGGACGCCGCGGCGCGAACGGGAGGAAATCTTGTTCGGACTCGCCCAAGGTTCGATCCCCGTGGCCGTGGGGACCCACGCCCTGATCACGGAGCACGTCCGCTTTGCCGACCTCGGGTTCATCGTCGTAGACGAGCAGCACCGCTTTGGCGTCGTGCAGCGGCGCCTGCTCGCGCAAAAGGGGGATGTTCCCGACCTCCTCTCCATGAGCGCGACGCCGATCCCGCGGACGCTTGCCCTCCTCTTGTACGGAGATCTGGACGTCTCCGTCCTCGACGAAATGCCCCCCGGCCGAACGCCCGTGGAGACGCACTGGACGACGCCGGAGCGCTTCGCCGACGTGCTCACCTTCGTCGACGGCCAAATCGAACGGGGGCGCCAAGCGTACGTCATCGCGCCGCTCATCGAGGCTTCGGACAAGCTCGACTACCAAAACGTCGTCGACCTCTACGATCAGGTACGGAACTTTTTGCCCGGGCGGCGCGTCGGCCTCCTCCACGGACGACTCTCCGGGCGCGAAAAGGACCGCGTGATGCGCGCCTTCGTCGCCGGCGAGCTCGACGTCCTCGTATCTACTACGGTGGTCGAGGTGGGGGTAGACGTTCCGAACGCCACGGTCATGGTGATCTACGACGCAGACCGCTTCGGCCTTGCCCAACTTCACCAGCTCCGGGGGCGCGTCGGCCGGGGTGCGCACAAGTCGTACTGCATTCTCGTCGCCGATCCCCGCACCGAGATCGGCCGCAAACGCCTCCGCGTCTTTCGCGAGCTTACGGACGGGTTCCAGATCGCGGAGAAGGACTTCGAGCTCCGCGGTCCGGGCGATCTCTTCGGCACGAAGCAGAGCGGTTTGCCGGAATTTCGCTTTACCCAGCTCGATTCGCCTCGGGAGCTGCGCATGCTCCAGATCGCCCACGAGGAAGCGGAACGCCTCCTCGCCGATTCCGCGTTTTGGGAGACGGAAGAAGCGATACCTCTGCGCGCAGCTCTGGCAAGCGTGCACGAAGAGACGGGGCAGCTTTGGGATTGATGCGGAAGCGGACTTCCGTTGCGCAGGCGAGGGGGCGGACTTTTCCCCGGAAAAAAAAAGCGGCCGCGTGTGCGGCCTACGGATTAAGGGTTGGGAGAGGAGAAACCGGAGGAAGAGCTTGGGGGGAACAAGCACGAGCTGTGCGGACCGCGGCTTTGAACGCCGCCAGTAGGGAGTATTCCCCGGACGGTGGTGGGATATACCACACGTAGCGTTTTTTCCCTCGGGCGTAGGGAGGTGCGCGCATGCGGATCGTCGCCGGCGTGTGGAAAGGTCGACGCCTCCTCACGCCGCCCCACGCGAACACGCGGCCGACTTCCGGGCGCGTGCGCGAGGCCGTGTTTCAAATCCTCGGCCCGTTCTTCGCGGGCGGCGTGGTCCTCGACCTCTTTGCGGGAAGCGGGGCGGTGGCCTTTGAAGCCCTGAGCCGGGGAATGGAACGCGCGGTGCTCGTGGAGACTTCCCCTCAAGCGCTTCGGGTCATCCGGGAAAACGCCCGCCTGCTCGGCGCCGAAGGCCGCATTCGCGTAATCCCTCGTCCGGTCGAGAAGGCGGCAGATCTCCTCGTCGCCGGCGGCCCGTACGACCTCGTGTACGCCGACCCGCCGTACGCGTACCCCGTCGAACGCCTTGCTGCGCTCCTCGCCGCGCTCGCCGCGCGCGGCGCGCTTGCCCCCGACGTGAAGATCGCGGTGGAGCGCGCCGCCCGTTCGGGAGAAGTGGATTTCGCGCGCCTGCGAGAAGCGCTCGGCGGGCTTTCAGGAGAAGTCCGCCTTCGTCGCTTCGGAGACACGACGGTGTGGTTCTTGTTCGTCGAGCGGCCGTCCGACGACCCGGGCGTCCTGTAGCGGCTGCAACTTGCGCGGGCGAAACCGGGACTACCGGCCGCGGCCGGAAAAAGGGGGAAGACGTGCGTGGAACGCGGAGTACAGCTCGCCGTCGTTCCCGGGAGCTTCGATCCCGTGACGTACGGGCATCTCGACATCATCGAGCGGAGCGCGCAGATCTTCGACCGAGTCATCGTCGCGGTCCTGCGCAACCGCGACAAGAAGCCACTCTTTACGACGGAGGAGCGCGTGGCGCTCCTCCGGGAGACGACGCAGCACCTCCCCAACGTCACCGTGGACGCCTTTGGCGGCCTCCTCGTGGACTACCTCTCCCGCGTCGGTGCCCGGGTGATCGTGAAGGGCCTACGGGCGGTGAGCGACTTCGAGTACGAGATGCAGATGGCGCTCATCAACAAAAACCTGCGGGAAGACGTGGAGACCTTTTTCATGATCGCGCGGCGCGAGTACTCTTTTTTGAGCTCCAGCATCGTGAAAGAGGTCGCCCAGTACGGAGGCTCGGTCGCCGACCTCGTCCCCCCTCCCGTGGAGGCCGCCCTGCGGCGGAAGTTTTTCGGGTCGCAAGCGGGGGAGTCCCCTGTGGGCTAAGGGGAGGCGAAAGGAGGGGATCGGAATGAAGGACGTGTCGCCAACCGAAGACGGAGGCGGTCCGGAGACCTCGGGCTTTGCGGGCGACGGCGGCGGTCGTTCGGATGTTTGCGAGAGGAGACACGTCTACCTCGTGGGCTTTATGGGCGCGGGGAAGAGCACGGTCGGCCGCCTTCTCGCGCAAAAACTTGGCCGCCGGTGGGTAGACATGGATGCCGAGATCGGCCGCGAGGCGCAGAAGTCCGTGGCCGCCATCTTCGCCGCCGAAGGGGAAGAGGGGTTTCGCCGCCGCGAGGCGGAGCTCCTCGCCCGCCTTGCGGAAGAGCCATCACCCCTCGTCGTGAGCACGGGCGGCGGTGTCGTCCTGCGGCGGGAAAACCGGGAGCGCCTGCGGGCGAGTGGCGTCGTCGTCTACCTCGAGGTCCCCTTTTCGGACCTCTGGAAGCGTCTCACCGAATTCGGGGGAAGTTCCGATCGTCCTCTGTTTGCACCGGGCGATGCGGAAGCGCTGCGCCGACGACTCCGCGCACGAGAAGCACTGTATCGGGAGGTCGCCGACCTCGTCTACGTGAACCTCGACACCCCCGAACGGGCTGCTTTGGACCTCGCGGGCACCCTCAGGAGCTTCCTCCAGCGCTGAAGCGCCCGGCGAAGCGGCGGAGCGGTTCGAGGGCGAGCTCTTCCGCCGGAAGGTCGCGGGGGTCGCTCGTGAGATATACGAGGGCGACTTGGACGAACGCGAGGCGAATTCGCGGTCGGTAGCGGCGAAGGAGGCTCTCGCGCTCCTTTTCGGGATCGAAACCGAACTCCGGTTCGGAAGGAGCTCCATCTTCCGGAGCAGAGGGCTCGTGCGCCTCCACCACCTCCCTGCGGGATGTTCCGGACTTCGGGTTTTCCGGGGAGGGTTTTGAAGAGACGGAGTCGAGTCGGCGCATCTCTTCTGCGAGGCGCGCGCGGGCTTCTTTCGCCCAGCCGAGGTCGCTCCGTACCTCTCCGAGGATGCGCTCGACGACGGCATGCGCCGCCCCCTCACTCGAACGGATGGCGGGGAGGAGGCGGGCGTAGGGCGGGGGCTCGCTTCCCAAGGGAAGGTCGAGGAGCCTTCCCCAAAACTCAGGTACGATTTCTCCCCGCACGGCGTCGTAGCCGTAGGAAGCGATGTACTCGCGGGCGATCTCGCGAAAGAGGCGGACACGTACCGTAAAGGCGTACCACGGCGCGAGAAGCCCCCTGCCCCTTTGCGGGGATTCGTAGAGGCGTACGGCGCTTCCTCGGCGGGCGAGCGCGTAAAGGATTCGCCGCAGACGTTCGGAAGTCGGCGTGAGCCACTCTTCCCCACCGCCGTAAGGAGAAGGAGGGGTCGGGCGGACGTCGGAACCCGGGAAGTAGAAGCGGTACGTCTTTTCTAGGAGTTCCGGCGTGAGGTTCCCCGCGTCGGCGAAGGACCAGTACATAGGTCGATAGCCGAGTTCGAGATCGGCCTCGCGGGCGAGACGTACGCGGAGAAAGGTTTCTCCTTCCTCGAGGATTTCGCTTCCCGTACGGCGAAAGTACTCGACCGTGAGGAAGCGCAAAGTCTCCGGATCCACGGATTTCCCTCCTTCGCTCCGCGATTTCCGCGCCGCTCTTCCGGCGGGGCCGCATTTCTAGGAAGACCTCCCGGCTTGCGCATCCCCTCCGCGTTCGGTGAGCTGTTCGAGGAGGGCGGCGAGATGCTCGAGGCGCACGCTTCGCTCCCGCGCGCTCCGCGAGCCGACGAGGATGTCGAAAAGGTGGCGCTCGAACCGCGCCCCTCCCCCGCGTCCGAGGACGTCCTCGTCCAGGCCGAGGAGGGCCTGAATCGCCCCGAGCTTTTCGTACAGGACGGCGAGGACTTCGGCCTCCACGGTGTCCTGCGTGACGAGGTTGTACACCTGTACGGGCTGCGTCTGCCCGAGGCGGTGCACGCGCCCGATGCGCTGCTCGAGGCGCATGGGGTTCCACGGGAGGTCGTAGTTCACCACGTGGCGGGCGCACTGAAGGTTGAGCCCCTCAGCCCCGGCTTCCGTTGCGGCGAGGACGCGGGCCCGCGTCGCGAAAAGCTCCCGCATGTAGTCCTTTTTGGAGCGGCCGAAACCGCCGCGGTAGAGCACGGCGGGAATTCCTTCGCCTCTGAGGCGCTTCACGAGGGCGTGGACGCTTCCGTGGAACTCGGAAAAGACGACGACCTTTTCGTCTTCGGGCATTCCCCGCAAGAGGGCGATCAAGGCGTCCTGCTTGTAGTCGTGGGGGATGGAACGGCCCATCTCGTAGAGGGAAAGGATTTCCTCTTGCAGGGCGGGATCCTCCGGATGCTTGCGGTACAGCCGCAAAAGGCTCGTGTAGACGGCGACGCGGCTCGAGGTGAGTTGGCGCTGCATGAGGATCAGGGGAAGGGCGGAGCTCTTTCCGCGACGGGCGTACTCTCTGCGGATGAATGCGCTCACCGCTTCGTAGAATTCTCGCTCTTCGCGCGAGAGGTGGATCGGAACGGTGACCACGCGACGCGGCGGGAGCTCGATCCCCACCTCGCGGCGACGCGATCGGATCATGACTTCGTGCAGGCGCTCCCTGACCTCGGACACCGCGGGGGGAGCAGCCGAGTTCGCGGTTTCTCCTCCGGCGCTTGGCCGCGCACGTTCCGGAAGGGGGGGTGTCTCTTCTCCGACACTCTCCCCCGTGGTCGGGCGCCCGGCCGACAAAAGGCGAGTTTCCCTCTTGCCGCGGCGGTTTGCCGCCCGCTCGAGTTCCGCGGAGATTTCGTGACCGGGGCGGAGAAGGCGGACGAGCGCCGCGAGCTCGCGGGGGTGGTTGTGCAAGGGCGTCGCCGTGAGGAGGAGGAGGAAGGTTTTCCGCAGGGCGGCGACGAGGCGGTAGGCGAGGGTTTTCGGGTTCTTCAATTTGTGTGCTTCGTCGACGACGACGAGGTCGAAGGTGCGGCCGAAGAGGATTTCCCGGTACGGGGAGCGCTTGGCAAGGTCGAGGGAGGCGATGAAGCGCGGTTCGCGCTCCAGTGTGTGGGGTTTTGTGGCGATCGGGAAGTAGAGGGAGAACTTTTCCGCGAGTTCTCTCTGCCACTGCAGGGCGAGGGAGGCGGGTACGAGGACGAGGATTTGCTCCGCGAGACCCCGGCTCAAGTACTCGACGAGGATGAGTCCCGCCTCGATCGTTTTTCCGAGGCCGACCTCGTCGGCGAGGAGCGCCCGACCCCCCATCTCCCATACGGCGCGGCGTAGGACCTCGCGCTGGTGGGGAAAGAGATCGAGGTGGGGGAGCAGGTCGGGAGCGTAGAGGCGGTCGAATTCGGGCTTTGCTTCGAGGACGTGTACGAGGAGGGCGAGCGGGAAAAACGTCGCCAAATCCCATGGGCGTTCTCCGCGCTCTACCGCTCGGAATTCGCCGAGTGCCCCCGCTTCTACCTGCACTTCCACGTACGCGGGGACGCGGGGGTCTTCCTCTCCCGGTGCCGGAGGAAGGGGTAAGGTCGCGGGGAAAGGGATGCGATCGCCCGGAGTCGTTCGCTCCACGGCCGCCGTACCTCCCGTTCCGAGGTGTCGCGTGGGCGGGTGAGATTTTGCTCCCGTGTCCTTTTTTGCGTAAGATGGAGGGCGAGGCCGAGCCCGAACGTAGTATGGGACCGCCGACCGGCAGGTATCCCCACGCAGGGAGGCATGGGCACATGGGGGAACTCCGGCGTACGCCGCTGTACGCGAGACACGCCGCCCTGGGCGCAAAATTCGTCCCCTTCGCGGGGTTTGAGCTCCCCGTGCAGTATTCGGGTATCCTGGAAGAACACCGCGCCGTGCGCGAACGCATGGGACTTTTCGACGTCTCGCACATGGGGGAAATCCTCGTTTCGGGCCCGGAGTCCGTAGATTTCCTGGAGAAGCTCGGAACGCAATACGTCGCTCGTCTTGATGTCGGTCGGGCGGCGTACGGGTTTTTCTTAAACGAGCAGGGTGGAATCTTGGACGACGTGCTCCTCTATCGCCTCAACGACGAGGAATTCCTCGTCGTGGCCAACGCCGCCAACACGGACAAAGTCTATCGTTGGCTCAAGGAGCACGCCCTCGGAGGCCCTCAGATTCTCGACATCTCGGATCGCATCGGCCTCCTCGCCCTTCAAGGCCCGCGCGCCGCTTCGTTCCTCTCGCACCTTGCCGAACCTTTGGTAGACGACCTCCGTCCCTTTCGCTTTCGCGAAAACGTGACCGTGGCCGGCGTTCCCGTCCTCCTCGTCTCGCGCACGGGGTACACGGGAGAGGACGGTTTCGAGCTCTTCGTCGATGCAGAGGCGGTAGGGGAACTTTGGGACGCGCTCCTCGAACGGGGGCGGGAATTCGGCTTGGTGCCTTGCGGCCTCGGGGCGCGCGATACCCTGCGCTTCGAAGCCGGGTTGCCCCTTTACGGACAGGAGCTCGCGGAGACGATCACCCCTCTGGAGGCCAACCTCGAGCGCTTCGTGCGCTGGGAAAAACCGGTGGACTTCGTGGGGAAGGCGGCGCTCCTCCGCCAAAAAGAACACGGGGTTCCCCGCCTCTTGGTAGGCTTGCGCGTGGAAGATCGGGGAATTCCGCGCACGGGATACGCCGTCTTCGCCGGCGACGTCCTCGTCGGCCGCGTGACGAGCGGGAGCGTCGCCCCTACGCTTGGGGGCGCGTACGCCATGGCCTTCGTGGATGCGGCGTACGCTCGGGAGGGTACGGAGCTCGACGTCGACCTCCGCGGTCGACGGGCTCGCGCGGTCGTCGTACCCTTGCCCTTCTACCGCCGTGCCGGATAGACGAGAGGTTCCTCGCCCAAGCCATTGGACGCAGACGAGAAGGGAACGACGTACGTGGAGGCGGTATCCGTGACCTATACTCCTCACACCCCGGAAGACGTCGCGGCCATGCTCGCCGCCATCGGCGTTGAGAGGGTGGACGAGCTCTTCGCCGACGTTCCCGAAAGCGTCCGTTTGCGCCGCCCTCTCGAGGTGGAGGGACCCATGGGGGAGGCGGAGGTGTACCGCTTTTTCCGCTCCCTCGCGGCGCAAAACCGCACCGTGCACGACCTCGTGCACTTCGTCGGTGCGGGCGCGTACGAGCATGCGATCCCGGCCGTCGTGCAGGCGCTAATCTCGCGCGGAGAGTTCCTCACGGCGTACACCCCGTACCAGGCGGAAGCCTCCCAGGGGAACCTCCAGGCGATCTTCGAATTCCAGACGATGATCGCCGAGCTCACAGGGCTCGACGTCGTCCAGGCTTCTCTTTACGATGGCGCCACCGCCGCTGCGGAGGCGATGCTCCTCGCCGCGCGCGTCACGAAGCGGCGCCGCGTGCTCGTGAGCCGGGCCCTCCATCCGGACGTGCGCGACGTCCTGCGCACGTACGCAACCGGGCCCGGCCTCGTCGTCGAGGAGGTTCCCTTCGACGCGCGTACGGGGGCGACGGATGCGGCCGCCCTGGCCGACCGCCTGGGAGAGGACGTCGCAGCCGTCTTCGTCCAGTATCCGAACTTCTTCGGCGTCGTCGAACCCCTGGACGTCCTCTTTGCCTCCGCCGGGGAATTAGGAGCGCTCGCCGTGGCCGTGGCGAACCCCCTAGCCCTGGGGCTTCTCGCTCCCCCCGGAGCCTTGGGCGCCGACGTCGTCGTAGGCGATGCCCAGCCGTTGGGGGTCCCCCTTTCCTTCGGCGGACCGTACGTCGGGTACATGGCGGCCCGCGAGGCGTACGTCCGCGAACTCCCCGGACGGATCGTCGGGGAAACCACGGACAACCAGGGCCGGCGAGGCTACGTCCTCACCTTGCAGGCGCGGGAGCAGCACATCCGGCGCGAGCGGGCGACGTCGAACATCACTTCCAACCAGGCCCTCATGGCCCTCGCCGTGACGATTACCTTAAGCCTTTTGGGCAAGCGAGGGATCGGCGACCTCGCCCGCCTGAACGCCCAGAAGGCGCGTTACACCCTGCAGACGATCGAAGCGCGTACCCCTTTCCGCCGGGTGCACGCGGGACCGTTCTTCCACGAGTTTCTCCTGGACGTCGGCGTTCCCGCGAAGGAGATCCTCGCGCGGATGTGCGAGCGCGGCTTCGTGGCCGGTTACGACGTCTCCCGGCGCTACCCCGAGTACCCCACGCACCTCCTCGTGGCGGTGACGGAAGTCCGTACGCGGGAGGAAATCGAGCGCTTTGCCGAGGCGCTCGCCCAGGCGGTGAGAGGTTCGTGAAGCTCATCTTCGAACGAAGCGTTCCTGGACGGCGGGGGATCGTGTTTCCCGACGCCCCGTCCTTTGCGGACGTCCCCCTGGACATTCCCGAGACTTACGTGCGAAAGGTTCCGCCGGAGCTTCCGGAGGTTTCGGAGCTCGAGGTGGTCCGCCACTACACGGCCCTGTCGCAGCGCAACTTCGGGGTGGACACCGGGTTTTACCCCCTCGGGTCCTGCACGATGAAGTACAACCCGCGGATTCTCGAGGTCGTCGCCTCCTTGGAGGGTTTTCGTGACCTCCATCCCTACGCGCCGGAGGAATTCGTGCAGGGTGCGCTCGCCGTCCTCGCGGGACTCGAACGGAACCTGCGGGAGATCCTCGGAATGGACGCCGTAAGCCTCCTCCCGGCGGCGGGGTCCCACGGCGAACTCCTGGGCCTCATGCTCGTCCGCGCCTATTTCGCCGAACGCGGCGAACGGAGGGACGTCGTCCTCGTCCCCGACTCCGCCCACGGGACGAACCCCGCAAGCGCGGCCATGGCGGGATTTCGAGCGGTGACGCTGCCGTCGAACCATCGGGGGCGACTCGATCTCCCGGCGTTGCGCCGCGCCCTGGCGGAGCACGAGGGACGCGTGGCGGCGCTCATGCTCACGAATCCCAACACGCTCGGCCTCTTCGAAGACCAAATCCTCGAAATCGCCGCTCGGGTGCACGAGGCCGGGGCGCTCCTCTACATGGACGGAGCGAACCTCAACGCCCTCCTCGGGGTTGCCCGTCCCGGAGACATGGGCTTCGACATCGTTCACGTCAACGTGCACAAAACCTTGGGCACGCCCCACGGCGGCGGCGGTCCGGGGGCGGGACCCGTGGGGGTCAAGGCGTTTCTCGCCGACTACTTGCCGGTGCCGCGCGTCGCCCGCGTCGGAGAACGCTTTACCCTTGTGGAGGAAGCGCCCAAGTCCGTCGGGCGCATTCGAAGCTTTGCCGGGAGTTTCGGCGTTCTCGTCAAGGCATACGCCTACCTCCTCCTCCACGGCCCGGAAGGGCTGCGACGGGTCGCCGAACGCGCGGTGCTCAACGCAAACTACCTCTTCGCCCTCCTAAAGGACACCTTTGTCGCACCCTACCCGGGGCCGGTTATGCACGAATTCGTCCTTTCGGGCAAGAACGTCAAGGCGGAAACGGGTGTGCGGACGCTGGACGTGGCCAAACGCCTCCTCGACTACGGCTTCCACCCGCCGACGATCTACTTTCCCCTCATCGTCGAGGAGGCGCTCATGATCGAACCCACGGAGACCGAGACCAAGGAGACGCTCGACGCTTTTGCCGCCGCCCTTCGGGCGATCGTGGAAGAGGCGAGGCAGGATCCCGAGCGCGTGCGCTCGGCTCCCCACACGACGCCCGTCGGGCGCCTCGACGACGTGAAGGCCGCGCGTCGGCCCGTGCTTCGCTACCGCGCCCCGCAACGGGTGCAGTAGCCGAACTCGAGTTTAGGGACCATGTGCTACCCCCGGGAAAATCGGGTGGGAAAGGGGTGACCGTCTTGGTCGGGCGTGACCTCCGCGCTGAGGTCGGAGACGGCGCGCGCCTGGGCCTGCCCGTAGCCCTTGGCTACATCCCCATCGGAATCGCCTTTGGCCTCGTAGCCAAAGAAGCACATCTCGACCTCTGGGCGACGGCGGGGATGAGCGCCCTGGTCTTCGCGGGGGCAGGGCAGCTCATGGCCGTGCACCTTCTCGTTCAAGGAACGGCCCCTTGGATCATCGTCCTCCTCACGTACTTCATCAACCTTCGCCACATGGTCATGGGGGCGACGCTGGCGCACCGCCAGACGTGCCGTTCTCCGCTTCTTCGGGGCCTTCTCGCCTTCTTCCTCACCGACGAGACGTACGCCGTAGCCCAGTTCGCCCCGGGTGAGCTCACCTTCGCCCGCCAGCTGGCCCTCGGCGTCGTCGCCTACGGCGGGTGGGTTGGGGGATCGGTTCTCGGCTACCTGCTGGGGGCGGTATTTCCCCCCGACCTCGAGGCGAGCTTCGGCATCGCCCTGTACGCGATGTTTCTCGGTCTCCTCGTTCCCAACCTTCGCGGCGCGCGGGAGCCCCTCCTTCTCACCCTCCTCGCCATGTTCCTCTCCGCGGGTCTTCACGCCGTCTTTCCTCGCCTCCCGGGAGGTGTGGCGGTCGTGGTGAGCGCGCTTTTGGCCGCTCTCCCCGCACCCCTTCTCGGCATGGGGCAGGATCGCGCGGAGGAGGAGGTGGGCTCGTGAACGCTTCCATCTGGACCCTCATCCTTCTTATGTCCCTGGCGACTTACGTTTCCCGCCTCGTGCCGTTTGCGGTGGGAGGGAGGCGTCCTCCGCCTCGCCTGCGCCCCTACATCGCCGCCTTGCCGTACACGATCTTGGGCGCGCTCCTCGTGCCCGGCGTATGGACGGCTACGGGGCACGTCGCTTCGTCGCTCCTCGGCGCCGGCGTGGCCGCCGTGCTCGCCTACTTCCGCGCAAACCTGCTCCTCGTGGTCGTCGCCGCCGTGCTCGCCGCATATGCGGGGGAGCTGGTGTTAGCGGTGGTGGCCTCTTCCTCGCCCTGACCTGCCCGCGCGGCGCCGCGCGGGGGGGAGCGCTTCGTGCGCTTCGCGCAGACGGAATCCGAGATCACGTGGGCTACGGCCCCGAGGCCGTTTTCGGCGGGGCCGAGGCTTTTGGAGAGAAGCGGAGAAAGGAGAAACCATGCCGTGTCCCAGCGCGAAACCTGGCGCCTCGTGGAGACGTGGGACGGCGATCCGTATTGGAACATGGCCGTCGACGAGGCAATCCTACAAACCCACCTCGCCGGCCTCACGCCCCCGACGCTTCGGTTTTACACGTGGAAGCCGTATGCCCTTTCCCTCGGCTACGCCCAGAAGGTTTCCACGTCTGCGGACGTCGAGGCCCTCGCCCGGCACGGCGTCGCTCTTGTCCGCCGACCGACGGGCGGACGGGCGGTGTTCCACGCCGACGAGCTCACGTACAGCGTGGTTCTTCCGGTAGGACATCGTCTCGCCCCGGAGGGCGTTCTCGCATCGTACCGCCTCTTGAGCGCCGGTCTCCTCGCCGGTTACCGGATTTTGGGCATCTCCGCCGAGCTCGCCCCCGAAGCGGGTCGCGGCGCGCGCTCAAAAGGCTCCGGCTCCTCGCCCGACTGCTTCGACACTCCTTCGCCCTACGAAGTTGTGGTCGAAGGCAAAAAGATCGCCGGTAGCGCCCAGATGCGCTCGGAAGGCGGCGTGCTTCAGCACGGATCGCTCCCGATCACCGCGGACGTAGATCTCCTCTTTGCGCTTTTCCCCTATGCCGACGAAGAAGAACGGACTCGGGCCAAGGAGTACCACCGGCAACGGGCTACGACGATGGCCGAAGTCCTCGGGTATCGACCCGCCTTCGAAGAAGTTGTCCGGGCCTTTCGCCGGGGCTTCGAGGAAGCGCTCGGAATTCGCCTCGAGCCGGACGAGCTCTATCCCGCAGAGGAAATCCTCGCAGAGAAACTCGCGGAAGAAAAGTACCGCCAGGAAGGATGGACCTTCCGGCGGCGATAGCGAAAGGGACGACGTATCTGCGGTCCCGCACCATTGTCCGCGGCGCGCTCAGATAGGAAGCGTGGCCGCAAATGCCTCCTGGAGGCGCCGCGTGACGGGGCCGGGCCGTCCGTCCGCGATGTCGCGACCGTCCACCTGCACGATGGGGGTTACCTCGTGGATCGTGCTCGTGAGGAAGAGTTCATCGGCGGCGAAGAGCGCCTCGGGCGTGAAGGCTTCCTCTTGTACGGGAATCCCGAGTTCCTTTGCGAGGCGAATTACGATCTGTCGCGTGATCCCGTTCAAGATGTGGTGGCCCGTCGGGTGAGTGAAGAGTACGCCGTCGCGGACGAGGAAGACGTTCGTGGAGGACCCCTCGGTGACCACGTCCCCCCGGACGAAGATCGCCTCGCCCGCTCCCCGCTCTACCGCCGCCTGTTTGGCGAGGACGTTTCCCAAGAGGTTCAAGCTCTTGATGTCCACGCGGTGCCACCGGACGTCGGGTACGAGGATGGCCGTAACGCCCCGCTCGAATTCTTCCAGGGGCCGGGGAACGGCTTCCACGTATCCTATGAGTACCGGATGGGCTTCCGGAGGAAAGGCGTGCGTACGTCTCGCCGCTCCCCGGGTAACCTGGACGTAGAGAATTCCCTCGTCGATCCCCCGATCGCGGGCGAGCTTTTCTGCAAGCGCTTCCAATTGGTGCACGCCGTCGGGGACGGAAATTCGGAGTTCGCCCAGGCTGTAGCGTAGGCGGTCGAGGTGCATGTCCATGGCGTACAGGCGACCGCGATACATCCGCACGACTTCGTACACGCCGTCTCCGAATTGATAGCCGCGATCCCAAGGAGAAATCCGAACGTCGGCTTCGTCGAGGATCTCCGTCCCGTAGATGAGCTGCACGGTCCATCCCCCCGGTTGACCGCGTCTCCAGGTTGCCCCGCACAACGGGGAATAGTTCAATTGTAGCGATTCCCCCCATTCCGCGAAAGGGGTTTGTTGTTTCCGGTTCTCGGACACGGTATGATGTATGCGACACGGAGGGATGGCCATGCGCACCCCGAGCATGGAAGACTACCTCGAGGCCATCTTCAACCTCATCCGCGAGAAGGGGTACGCCCGCGTAGCCGACGTCGCCGAGCTTTTGGGCGTTCACCCTTCCTCCGTGACGAAGATGGTACAAAAGCTGGACGAGCACGAATACGTAAAGTACGAACGTTACCGCGGCTTCGTCCTCACGTCCAAGGGGAAGAAGCTCGGGCGCAGGTTGGCGGACCGCCACGATCTCCTCGAAGAATTCCTCCAGCGGTTGGGCGTGCCCGAATCGGCCATCGCCCGCGATGTCGAGGGTATGGAGCACCACGTGAGCCCGGAGACGCTCGACGCCTTGGGGGACCTCCTGCGATTTTTTGCGGAACGCCCGGAGGTGTACGCCGAGTTTCTCGCCTTTCGCGCCCGCGCTTTCGAGGAGGCGGTAGACGAGGGGAGGGAGGAAAATCCGTGAAGGGAGAGCTCCTCGTACTGGGCAGCTTCGGTGCCTACCCGGAGGCGGAGAACGGGACGGCCGGGTACCTCCTCACCGCCGGAACGTTTCGCCTGCTTCTCGATGCGGGAAGCGGCGTCCTCCGCGAACTTTTGCGCGTGTACCGCTACGAGGACTTGTCCGCATGCCTTCTCAGCCACTACCACTTCGACCATGTGGCCGACCTCGGCCCATTGCTCTACGCCCAGCAGCTCCTGCGCGAGCGGAAGCCCCTTCCTCCGTTTCCCGTGTACCTTCCCCGGGAGCCCGAGAAAGCCTCTTTACCTTACGTCGGGATCCCCGGAACGGAGGTGCACCTGTACGGGGAGGGTGAGGTTCGGGAGATCGGCCCGTGGCGCGTACGCTTTCGCCGTACGCAGCACTCCGTACCTACCTTCGCCATACGCTTGGAACTGGACGACCTCCACGTCGTCTACACTGCCGATGCCGCCTATGCGGAGGATCTCGTCGCCTTTGCGCGTGGTGCCGCGCTCCTCCTCGCCGAGGCGTTTTTCTACGCTGGGGAGGAGGACAGGGCTTCGTCCCGCGGGCACATGACCTCGCGCCAGGCGGGACGGCTGGCCCGTGAGGCGGGAGTCCGGACCCTCGTCCTTACGCACCTTCCCCACGAAGGGATTCCCACCCTCCTCGTCGAAGAGGCAAAGGCGGAGTTTCCCGGGGAGGTCCTTCTCGCTTCCCCCGGGCTTCGGATTCTCCTCGCATGACGCGACCGCCTCTCCCTGCGCGGCAACGATGGGCATTTGTCCGCGAGGTGCGGAACGGGCGTTAGGGTTCGTGGCTTTTGGCGCATACTCCTCCTAGAACCCTGCCGGCTCGCTTCAAGCCCTTCTCGGGCGTTTCGAGCCGGGGCAGGAGGACGGGGGGATTTCCGTGAACGGCAGAACTTCGATTGAACGTCGCCGCAGCCGACGGCGAGAAGGCAAAGGGACGAATCCGATCGCCAAAGCCTTCGAAGTGGCGAGCTTTGCCGCTCTCTTTGTGAGCTTCGCGGGGTACGCTCTGTTCGCCTTGAACCTGAGCACGCTATCTCCTGTGGACCTCCTGCGCCCCTTCCTCGCCGTACCCGTTCGGATCACACCCGCCCATGTCTTCCTATCGTTTCTCCTCGTGTGGGGTACGTCCCTCCTCTTCGCCCTCGCCTACGTGTATACCCTCGGACGGCGACCGTGGCCGTACTTCGGGATCGTCTTCGGTCTTTTCCTCGGATTCCTTCTCGTCGGCCGAGAGGCCGATGCGCGCACGTTGGCGACGGTCTACAGCCTATCCGTCCTGTACGGCCTTTTTCTCACCTATTCGCTGACCGTGGAATTTACGAACCCCGAGAGAGGGGGGAGCGCGTGAAGATCCGCGTAATTCACGGACCCAACCTCCACCTTCTGGGGCGCCGAGAGCCGGAGGTATACGGGACGACCACGCTGGCGGAAATCGATCGTCGCCTCGGGAATCTGGCCGCCGAGCTGGGGGTCAGCGTGTACGCCACGCAGTCCAACCACGAAGGCGAGATCGTCGCCTGGATCGGCGAGCTCGTCGAAGGATGGGACGGGCTCATCCTGAACCCGGCGGCCTACACGCACACGTCCGTGGCGATCCGCGACGCCGTAAAGGCCGTGGGGATTCCTACGGTGGAGGTTCATCTCTCGAACGTCCACGCGCGCGAACCGTTTCGTCGGAAGAGCCTCGTCGCTCCCGTGGCACTCGCCCAAATCTCAGGGTTTGGCGCCTCGGTGTACGAGGTTGCGCTCTGGGGTCTGGTGCGCTACCTCCGCGGCGCCCGGTAGACACGGCGGTCACGGTTTTTCGGCTCTTCTCCGTCGGTCGAGGACTCGAACACGGAGGTGAACACCGGGCGCGGGTAGGTCGAAGCCCTTGCGTACTCCCGCCGTCCCGACTACATCGTGGAGAACGAAGAACGCGGGTATTTTCGTTCCCGACGCGAGCGCCTTCGCGCCCGGCTAGCGGGCGCGGGCTTCGACGGCGTCCTCATCTCCCGTCCCGAGGACCGCCGCTACTTTTCGGGGTTTACGGGCTCGAGCGGCCTTCTCCTCCTGACACGGGAGGAGGCGGTCCTCTTCACGGACTTTCGCTACCTCGAGCAGGCGGCGCGAGAATGCCCCGAAGTCCGCGTCGTAGACCACGAACGGAAACCCGAGGAGGCCGTGGTGCGCGCCGTCTGCAGTTTCCGTTTGGCACGAATCGCCTTTCAAGGTGACGTGATGAGCGTGCGCACGCACGCGCGCCTTCTTGCCGCCGCCCGCGAGATGTGCCCCGACGTGCACTGGGAGGACGCCGGGGAGACGCTCGGCGCTCTTCGGGCGCGTAAAGATCCCGTTGAGCTCGCCAAAATCCGCCGGGCGGTGGAGATCGCCGAGGCGGCGTTCCGCGAGGTGCTCCCGGTGATTCGCCCCGGCATGACGGAGCGCCAGGTCGCCTGGGCTCTGGAGCGGGCCATGCGTGAAGGCGGCGCCGACGCGGTGGCCTTTCCGCCGATCGTCGTTTCGGGGACGCGCGGAAGCTTGCCCCACGGGATGCCGACGGACAAGCCCCTCGCCTGCGGCGAGCTGGTCACCCTCGACTTCGGCGCCGTGTACGACGGCTATGTCTCCGATCTCACGCGCACCGTGGCCCTCTGCGACCCTCCGGAGGCGCTTCTCAGGATCTACGAGACCGTACTCGCGGCCCAGCTTCGGGCCATCGCCCGCGTGCGGGCAGGCGTCTCCACCGGCACGATCGACGCCGCGGCAAGGGAGACGATCGACCGGGCAGGCTACGGAGAGTACTTCGGCCACGCTACGGGCCACGGCATCGGCCTCGCCGTACACGAGGAGCCGACGATCGGTCCCGGGCGCGACATCCCGCTGGAGGCGGGGATGGTGATTACGATCGAGCCGGGGATCTACGTGCCCGGTCTCGGCGGAGTACGCATCGAAGACGACGTGCTCGTACACGAGGCAGGGGCGGTCCTCCTCTCTACGTTGCCCAAGGAGCTCCTCCGACTTCGCTGAAGGAATCTTTCTGCGCAGGTCGTAACGGCAAGCTTTACATCTCGGGTTTGCCTCGGTACAATGAAAGTCGCGGCTTTGCCCGAGGGGAACGTCTGGGTCCCTTGGGCTTGCCAATCGCCGGAAATTCTCATACGCGAACCGTACGCGTACCGTACGGAAGAAGGGAAGGGCAGGCGTGATCTCCACCAACGACTTCTACACCGGTGCCGTCGTCATCTGGGAAAACGACCCCTGGCAAGTGCTCGAGTTCATGCACGTGAAACCCGGCAAGGGGTCGCCCTTTGTCCGCGCGAAGCTCAAGAACCTCCGGACGGGGAACATCCGCGAGACGACATTTCGTGCGGGTGAGAAGCTTCCGCGGGCGGATGTGCGCACGCGCGAGATGCAGTTTCTCTACGCCTCCGGCGACGAGTACGTCTTCATGGACACGGAAACCTTTGAACAGGTGTCTATCCCCCGCGCGCGCCTCGAGCACGAGGTGAACTTCCTCAAGGAAAATCTCACGGTGCACGTCATGTTCTACGGCGACGAGGTCCTCGGGGTCGATCTCCCGCAAACGGTGACGCTCCAGGTCGTGGAAACGGAGCCGGGCATTCGCGGCGATACGGTTTCCGGGGCGACGAAGCCTGCGAAGCTCGAGACCGGGTACATCGTGCAAGTGCCGCTCTTCGTAAACCAGGGAGATTGGATCGTCGTGGATACGCGGAGCGGGGAGTACGTATCCCGCGCCTGACGCCCGGATCCTTTCCGGGCGTTTATTTATTCCTTCCGTACGGATTCGGCGGGCCCCCGCTTTTCGGTGTTTCCAAGCCTACCCAAAGCGATATGATAGGGGTGTGGGGACGGGCATGGAACCGACCCGATACCGGCCATACTACGAGAAGAAACGGCGAGGCAAGCGTTGACGATCGGAGCCTCATCCCCATCTCAACTCATGTGAGGGAGGTCCACGCGATGGAGATGCGCGAACGCCTTGCCTTTTTGCGCGGCAAGATCGAAGGCCTCGGTTGGGAAGCGACGACTCGGGAAGGGGTGCTCTTTCAGGACCTGCTCGACTTCCTCGAGCAGCTCGTCTCCCGCGTAGAATCCCTGGAGTCCCGCTTGGAGGAACAGGAAATGTACCTCGACGCCATCGACGAAGACCTCATGGACATTGAGGAAGAGCTCTCCGAGGGAGACGAGGACGAAGACGACGAGGAAGAAGAGTGGGAAGAGGACGAGGACGAGGAGGACGAGGACGAGGACTGGGAGGATTGGGAAGACGAGGAGGAAGACGACGAGGAGGAAGACGACGAGGAGGAGTGGGAAGAGGACGAGGAATGGGAAGAAGACGAAGACGACGAAGAGGACGAAGACGAGGAATGGGATGAGGAAGAAGTGGACGAGCGAGGGCGAGCCGGAAAAAACCAAGCGAGGGCGTCTGCCCGCGGCGAAGGGGAAGAGTTTATCGAGATCGAATGCCCTCACTGTGCAGCGTCTCTCCTCGTAGACGAAGCTTGGCTGGGGAGTGAAGCGGTAAAGATCGTCTGTCCGGAATGCGGCCAACCGTTCTGGATCTCCGTGGAAGAAGGGAACGCGCCGACCCAAATCCTCGAGCTCGAGCTGGGTTCGGCGGAGTCGGAGACGGGCGACGAGCCGACGTACGTGGCGATTCGCGCTCGTTGACCTTTTCTCGGTGGAGTCCGTCGGTTCGCTCGCCGGATCCCCGGGCGGAGGACGTCTTTTCCCGGCGCGGTACGGAGGAACGCCCGCTCACGGAAGGGCGGGCGTGACCCCAACGGCTTCGAAGTGCGGCGGCGCGCGGCGTCGCCGCGTTTTTTCGTGCATCCCTTTCCGAATGCGGACACGACCCGTTTCCGCGGGTCTCCTCGCTTCGACCTTCGGTCTAGACGGGGACGTCCGGGCATAGGGATGAAGCAAACCCCGTTGTCCCCCTTGTTTCCCGCCGGGGCAGAGGAGGCGAGCGAGGTGCAGACTGACGTTGCCGTCCCCTCCTTCCGGGAGGCGCTCTTTGCTCTTTTTCCTGAAGACGTTCGTCCGGCTCTTCGCAGCTTGGCGCGAGATTCCGGGGAGCGGTTGGAGGAAATTCGCGTTCGCAAAGGCCGTCCGTTGGAAATCGTCGCTCCTCCGGAAGAAGGCTTCCTGCGAGAGGACGGTCGCCTCACGTCGCTTCCCGAAAAAGCGCTCGTCCTGGACACCGAGGGCTTCGAACGCCTCGTAGCTCAGGTCACGGCGTATTCGACGTACGCGCGGGAAAGCGGGTGGCGGGAGGGATTTCTCTTTCTTCCGGGCGGACATCGCGTCGGTCTCTCCGGACGCGGAACCCCCGTCCAGGGCGGGGGGGTTCGTCTCGTCGAGGTGAGTTCGCTGAACATTCGCCTGGCCCGGTCTGTGGACGGGGTTGCCGCCCCCTTGTATCCCTACGTATTTCCGACGGCACGACGTGAGGCTCTGCCTTCACTGCTCCTTCTTGGCCCCCCGCGGTCGGGGAAGACGACGTTCCTTCGCGACCTCGTGCGGCGGGCGTCGGATGGAATTCCCGGGGTGTGGCGGGGTACCCGCGTCGCCCTCGTGGACGAACGCGGCGAGCTCGCCTCCCTAGCCGAGGGGGTTCCCCGCCTACCCGTTGGGGCGCGAACGGACGTGTACGAGGGGATTCCCAAGCCGACGGCGCTCGTCATGGCCCTTCGCAGCATGGCCCCTGAGGTCGTCGCCGTAGACGAACTCGCCGGCCGCGAAGAACTGGCGGTCCTTTGGGACATGCGTCGGGCCGGTGTAGCCGTGTGGGCGACGGCCCACGCCCCTTCGCGTGAGGATTTTCTTCGGCGGTTGGTCGCGGCCGACTTTCCCCTTCCCTTCGACCTCTACGTCGTATTCCGTCGCGGTCCCTCCCTTCCGGAAATTGTGTCGATCGAGGATGCCTCGGGGAAAACGCTCTACCGTACCACAGCCGAGTCCCGAAGTTCCCGGCTTCCCGCGCGTTCCGCCGAACGGCACCGTGCGCTTCCGACACCCGGAAGGATCGTGGGTTTCGGACAGCGGGAGGGCTGACGCTGCGGTTTTAGGGGTTCTGAGGTTCGGGGAAAGGGACGGGGAAGAAGATGAAACCCCTCCTCTTTTTTGCCCTCTCTCTCTGCGGCGCGGGCATCGGGTGGAGCACCGGGGAGCGCTACCGGAGGCGGACACGCCTCCTGGGTGCTTTTCGCCAAGCTTTTCTCGTCTTGGAGCTCGAGGTGCTCGTCCGCAGGGTGCCCCTTCCCGAAGTTGCGCGCGAGCTCAGCGCCGAGGGACCCGAGGAACTTCGAGGCTTTTTTGCCGATCTCGCCCGGAAGCTTGCGGACGGCGCGCGCTCGTTTGGCGAAGCGTGGGAGGGTGCGCTCGAACCGCTTACCCCGCATCTTCGGGAAGCGGACCAACGCCTCTTGCGCGCGGCGGGCTCGACCCTGGGACGGGGAGACGTGGAACACGCGGCGCGCGTCTTTCACCGGACGGACGAGGAACTCGCACGCCGCATCGAGGAAGCCCTCGAAGAGGAGCGGCGTTACGTGGGTTTGTACCGCAACCTCGGATTTTTGGGAGGACTCGCCTTGGGGATTCTCGTCCTCTAGAGAATCCCCGGCTCCCCGGGTAACGTTCTTCCCTCCTCTCCCTTGCAGGCCACGACGCGCGGTACGCCGCTTGCGGGAGGGAAGCGGATGTTCAACGCTTTAGGCCTAGACGTCCACCGGGTTCTCACCCTCGCAGCCTTTGCGATCCTTCTGAGCATCGTCCACGCCGTCCTCAAACAGGCCGGGAAAGAAGAGTGGGCACAGCTCATCACGTACCTCGGGTTTCTCGCCGGGCTGTACCTCGTGGTCGACGCCACCTACCGCCTTTTCGCCCAACTCGAACGCCTCTTTCGCCTTTGATCCCGTCGCCACCGGCAAAAGAGCGTCTTGCGCCGGGAACTTCCGCGACCGCCGTGTCGGATTGCGGGGCGATGTCCGTGGAGATCGTGCACATCGTAGCCCTCGCCCTCGTGGCGACGGCGCTCAACCTCCTCCTGCGCGAACGGTTTCCGGCCTATGCCCTCTTCGTCAGCCTGCTCGTGGGCATTGCGATTTTCTTCTCCCTCCTCGACGCCCTTCGCCACATCTTCGACGCCCTCTTCGGCCTCGCGGAGAAGACGCACGTACGCCTTCCCTACCTCGAGGTGCTCCTCAAGATCCTCGGCATCGCCTACCTCACGGAATTTGCCGCTCAGCTGAGCCGCGACGCGCACGAGGAGGCCGTGGCCAAAAAGGTCGAGCTGGCGGGCCGTGTGCTTATCCTCCTTCTCTCCTTGCCGCTTCTCGAGAACCTCGTCGGGGCCATTTCCGGACTTCTTACGCCGTAGGGGGGAACGCGGTGCGGCTTCCGGTTCCTCCACCCCTGCGCCTCTGGCTCGCGGGCGCGTTCTTCGTCGTCGCCGCTTCCTTCCACGCAATCTTCGGGGAGCCGGATCCGGCGCACGCGGAAGTTCTCTCTTCCGCCGGGGGAAGGACCGGTTCTTCTTTAGGGCTACCGCCGGCGCACGCGGAGCTTCCGGCTTCCGCTTCGCCCTCCCATGTCCCTCCGTCACGGGCGGGAGAGATTTCTCCGGCGGGACGCGAAGAAACGCTTCTCCGGGAAATCGACCTGAGCGAGATGGAGCGCTGGTGGGAGGAGCTTCGCCGCGACTACGGTCCGTTCCTTCCCCGGGAATACGACAGCCCCCTTTCGTCTCTCCTTCGGGAGCCGGGGGTCCTCCTCAACCCGGGTGCTCTCCTCCGCGCCTTCGTCTCGTATACCTTTCACGAGATCGGTGAGGTCTCGGGGCGCCTAGGAATGGTTCTCTTCCTCGCCCTTTTCCTCACGCTCCTCGAGCACCTCGAGACGGCATTTTCCTTTTCCGCGGGAGGAAGGGCAGCGACTACCGTCGGGTTTTTTCTCCTCGCCCTTTTCGCCTTTCAGGGTTTTTCGCTCGCCTATCGGGTGGCCTTGGACGGTGCTTCTCGCATGGTCGAACTCATGGCGGCCACGCTGCCGCTTTTCTTTACCCTTTACGCGGTGGGAGGCCAAGCGTCTACGGCGGCCTTCTTGCACCCCGCGCTCTTCTCCTTCCTCGAACTCGCTTCGTTGTTGATTTACCGCGCCGTGTTTCCCCTCCTCTTTGCTTCGGCGGTACTCGAGATCGTGAGTTCGCTTGCCCCTTCCTTTTCCCTGCACCGCCTGGGCCGTCTCTTTCGCCAAGGAGGACTCGTCGTCCTCGGGGTGATCCTCACGCTCTTCCTAGGCCTGACGGCCGTGTACGGTGGGATACTCGCCGCGGGCGACGGCCTCTTCCTTCGGACGTCCAAGTTTGCCGCAAGCACCTTCCTCCCCTTCTTCGGAAAAATGTTTTCCGACGCCGTGGAGACGGTTTTTGGTACCTCTCTCCTTTTGCGCAACGCCCTCGGGACGGTCGGTGTCGCTGCCCTGGCCTGGGCGACGTTTTTCCCCGCAGTAAAGGTTTTCGTCCTCGCCTTCCTCTACCAATTTGCTGCCGCCCTCGTCGAACCGCTTGGGACAAGGGAAGTCCCCGTGCTCCTCGGGAGAATTTCCGAAGCCTTGTACGCCCTCTTCACCGCCCTCGTCCTCGTGGCCATCCTCTTTTTCTTGTTCGTGGCCGTACTCGTCTTTCTCGCATACCCCTTTGCCACGCTCGGTCTGTAAGGGCAACGCAAGCGACCGATTTGGGCACCCTTCGGAGCTCCTTTTGGATGTCGAGACCGCAAGGTGTCGGGGGGAAGGAAATGCCGGGGCTGTTTGCCTGGGTCAAAGAGCTGGTAAGCCTCGTACTCTTTGCCACATTGGCAGAACTTCTCCTTCCCGAAGGCTCCTTGCGCAAATACGCCCGACTCGTGCTTTCCCTGCTCGTCCTCACGGCCCTCATCGGCCCCATCGCCTCGGCACTTCACCGCCCCTGGACGACGGACGAGGACCTCCTACGGCGGATCGACGAGATCCTGTCGTCATCCGCAAGCGCTTCTCGCACGACGCGCCCGTCTTTCGGTGCGAACGGCGGAGACGAGCGCTTCCTTCGGGAAGTCTTTCGGGAAACCGAGGAACGCATCGCGCAGGCAATCGCCTCCCAACTTGCCGCCGAAGGACTTCCGGTAGACCGGGTGGACGCCCGCCTCGAGGGTTCGTTGGCACACCCGCACGTTGCCGAGGTCGTGGTCTATTTCGCGGCGAGTCCGCGTACGCCTAGAAAAGACGAGCCGGGACACATCTCCGTCGCGGTGCCCCCGATCGTCGTCTCGCAGGTGGTGTTGACGCCCGGAGGGAAGGCCGCGACGGAGTCCGTCTCCCCCGCGTCTCCGACGGGTGCTCCGCCCTCCGTACGAGACGAGACGCCGGAGCACCGGGAGGTTGAAGACAAGGCGAGGCGCCTACTCGCCGAGCGATTCGGCCTTCCCTCGGAGGTGGTCCACGTCGTCTTTGCGCGTACGAAGGAGTGACCTCTGCGGCCGGGCGGGAAAATCACCTCCCTCCTCAACGAGCAAGGCTTGGAGGGAACGACGATGTCGCGCTTCCGTCTTCCCGAGTGGAACGCCCTTCCCTCGGAGCTCAAGAACCGGTTACTCCTCTTTGCCCTCGTCGTCCTCGTCTTTCTGGGGATACACTTTGCCACCCCGGCTCCCGGCCCGAGTCCGCCGATTCGGCAGTCGGAAGACGTCCAGAGTTCCGCCTCGTCCTCCGACGCCGTCGGCGAGATCCCTGCCTCCTTTCACCGGTATGAAGCCGACTACGAGAAGCGGATCACGGCGCTGCTCGAAGAAGTCCTGGGCCCCGGCAACGTGCACGTATTCGTGACCGTCGATTCCTCGGAGGAGACGGTTTGGGAGACGCACGTGCGGTCACAGCGTACGGCGGTAGAAGAACGGGACGCGCAAGGCGGGACAAGGACCACGGGGGAGGAAAACCGCGAGGAGGAGCCCGTTTTCCTGCGCTCCGGAGACCGGGAAACGCCGATCACGCGCAAGGTTCTCCAACCCCGCATCCGCGGCGTCGTTGTCGTCGCCCGGGGTTCAGAGGACGGCCGCGTGAAGCTCTGGATCGTGGAAGCCGTAGGTCGTGCGTTCGACGTTCCCGCTCACCGCATCGCGGTCGTCCCGATGCGCAGTTCGAGCCCGTGAAGGAACGGGCGGGACGGAAAAGATCGGCAAGGATGGAAAGGGGAGAAGGTGCCGTGAAGGACCAGGACCGCCACCCGCAGACGTTTTGGTTTATGCTCATGCTCACCCTGCTCGCTGTGATGTCCGTCTACTACCTTTTCTTTTCCCAGACCCCTGAAGGAGAGGTCGCCCAAAAAGGTGGGGTTGCCTCCTCGGACCGGGAAGACTCGGATACTCCCGGAAAGGAAGGGTCGTCGGGGGAAAAGGGTGACGTGGCCCTGAGAACGGGACAGGGCGAAGATGCCTTTGCCCTCCTCCGCCTCGAGCGCGAACAGAGCCGTTCTCGAGTCCTCGAGCAGTACTACTCGATTTTAAGCGAGAAGACCGGAGACAAAGACGCGGTGGCGACGGCGAGCGCACGCATTAGCCGTCTGGAAGATCTGGAAAGCAAGGAAATTGTCCTGGAAGGGGCGATCAAGGCGGCCGGATACCCCGATGCGGTGGTGATCCTCGACGAAGAGCGAGCCCACGTGTTCGTCAAGGCCAGCGCGCTGAGCGCAGAGGAGGCGGTCAAGATCATCGGCATCGTCGCCAAGGAGGCGAACCTGAAGGGGACCGACGTCACGGTGACGGCGCGGCCGTAACCTCCCGTCTGAACGGCGGTTTCCCGGGTCGCCCTCTCCCTCCCGGTTCCGAGCGAGGTGGGGAAGCCGGTCTTCCGCCTTCGGTCGCTCGTGATATAATGGAAGCCAAACTTCCCGGTACACCCGCAATTCCTTTCCGACCTCCGGGATGGGGAGGGGGGGTCGGGCGTAGGAGCTCGGGAAACGCACGATTTGGGAGGGCCGATCGTGGAAATCTCGGAAATCAAGGAACTCCTTCTCCTCTTCGACGCCTCTACCCTCGCGTATCTCCGATGGGAACGCGGGGACGAACGGCTCATCCTGCGGAAAGCCCCGCGCGGATCCGAAGCGGCGGATTTTTCCGGCGGGAGCGGGCTGGCGGGCGTCGTTTCGTACCCGGAAGCAAAACCCCAAGCGATTTGGGAGGACGAGGGCGTCGCGTCCGAGCACGCACGCCCTTCGGAGTTTCCGGAGGTTTCGAGGTCCGCGGAAGAAGCGTCCGAAAGCTTGGAGAGCGTGAGGGCGCCGCTGGTGGGAACGTTTTACGCGCGTCCGGAGCCTACGGCGCCTCCTTTCGTGCGCGTGGGCGATCGCGTGACCCCGGATACGGTCGTGTGCCTCATCGAGGCGATGAAGATCTTCAACGAGATCAAGGCCGGCGTTCACGGCATTGTGCACGCGGTCCTCGCGGAAGACGGCCAACTCGTCGAGTACGGGCAACCTCTCTTTCTCATTCGGAAGGAGGGGTAGCGTGTTTTCCACTCTCCTCGTGGCGAACCGCGGTGAGGTCGCCGTGCGCATCGTGCGCGCCGCCAAGGAGTTGGGAATCCGAACCATCGCCGTGTACTCGGAGGCCGATCGCGGGGCGCTTCACACACGCCTTGCAGACAAGGCGTACTGCATCGGGCCCGCTCCCGCTCAGGAAAGCTATTTGAACGTCACGAACCTCCTCTCCCTTGCGACGCTCCTCGGCGTCGACGCCATTCACCCCGGTTACGGGTTTCTCGCGGAAAACGCGCGCTTTGCCGAACTCGTGGAGGAGGTAGGGATTACCTTTGTCGGTCCGCCGGCAGAAGTGATCGCCCGCATGGGCGACAAGTCTGCGGCACGGCGGACGATGCGTTCCTTGGGGATTCCCGTCCTTCCGGGGACGGAAGTCCTCCACGACGTCGAAGAGGCTCTCCGCGAAGCGGAGGCAATCGGGTATCCCGTCCTCGTAAAGGCGACGGCGGGGGGCGGGGGACGGGGAATGCGCGTCGCACGCACGCCCGAAGAGCTCCGCGCTGCCTTTCGCACGGCTCAGCTCGAAGCGGAGCGCGCCTACGGGAACGGTGGACTGTACCTAGAGAGGTACGTAGAGCGTTCCCGCCACATCGAGGTCCAGATCCTTGCGGACCGATATGGCAACGTCGTCCACTTGGGGGAGCGGGAGTGTTCGCTCCAGCGGCGGCACCAAAAGCTCCTCGAGGAGGCGCCGTCCCTTCCCCTCACGCCTGCCATGCGGGAAGAGCTGGGTGAGCGCGTCGTACGCGCCGTGCGCGGAATCGGGTACGTGGGCGCCGGTACGCTGGAGTTTCTCTACGACGTCCGCACGGGGGAGCTCTTCTTCATCGAGATGAACACGCGCCTGCAGGTAGAGCATCCGGTGACCGAGTTGGTTACGGGGATCGACATCGTCCGCGAGACGATCCGCCTCGCCGCCGGCGAACCCCTGGGGATCCGTCAAGAAGACGTCGTGCTCCGAGGTTGGTCCATCGAATGCCGGATCAACGCCGAAGATCCCGAGCGCGGATTTCTTCCCACGCCAGGACGTCTCGAACGCGTCCACCTCCCGGGGGGCTTCGGCGTACGCGTGGACACGTACGCAGAACCCGGGGCCGTAGTGCCCCCCCACTACGACTCCCTCGTGGCAAAACTCGTCGTGTGGGGCGAAACGCGGGACGAGGCAATCCGCCGCATGCGCCGCGCCCTCGACGAGCTCGTCCTCGAGGGGGAAAACCTGCGTACGACGATCCCCCTCTGTCGGCAGATCGTCGAGGACCCGCGGTTTGTCCGGGGAGAGGTGCACACTGGCTTTTTGGAGGAGCTCCTTGCGCCGCGTCGAGCGGGCGTCGCGGGCTCCTGACGCCCTGCACATCGTTTGGCTTGAGAGAGGTTTTTGGTATACTGGGAGAGAACGGCCAGGAGAGGAGTGGGCGCACATGGCGCACCTGGAAGGAACGTACCCCCACGAAGAAACGCCGTTGGGAAAGATCGTCATCGCACCCGAGGTCGTCGCCACCATTGCCGGGATAGCCGCACGCGAGGTGGAAGGCGTTACCGACCTATCCGGCGGATTCGTGGGAGATATTACGGAACGCTTCGGCAGACGACGGAACCTCACCAAAGGCGTCCAAGTCGAGGTCGGGCAAGAAGAGGCAGCCGTAGACCTTTCCCTCGTCGTCGAGTACGGATATGCCCTTCCCCAAGTGGCCGGTCAGGTGCAAGAAGCCGTGCGCCGGGCGATCGAAACGATGACCGGTCTTCGCGTAGTCGAGGTGAACGTACACATCGTAGACCTTCGCTTTCCCTCGCCCGCACTTCCGCAGGAAGACGAGGAGAGCGAACCGCCCCGCGTTCGGTAGGGAGAAGGGATGGGCTTGCGATGCATCCGGTAGACCGGTTTTTTCTCAAGGTATTTTCCTTTCTCGCTTTGTTGGCATCTCTGCTGCTCTTCGTCGTAGGCCTTGGCGTATTCGAAAACGGTGTACTCGACGCCTTGGGGTACGTCTACGCGCGGGTGGAGCTTCGCGCCGTAGTCCTTGCGGTCGCCTTCTTGCTCCTCCTCGGCTCGCTCCGCTACCTCTTGTACCGCGCGGGCGAGGACGAACCCCCGGCACTCCTATCCCGCACGGAGTTGGGAGAGACCCGGATTTCGCTTGCAGCGATGGAGAGGCTCGCAGAGCGCGTCGTGGAAGCGATTCCCGGGATTCAGGAGACCCACGTACGCTTTGTTCCTTCGGAAACCGAGGGGAACCGCTACACCATCAGCGTGAAGGTTTCCGGTGGGGAGCCGCTTCCCGACCTCGTCGGCCGCATCCAGAGCGAGGTCAAGCACGAAGTCGAAGGAGCGACCGGCGTCCCCATCCACCAGATTTCCGTCTACGTCGACAACGTGACCAAGACGACAAGTTCGGGGCGCCGGAGGCGGGGCGAATAGGGGGGGTCGGCGGTGCGTGAGGACCTTCGGGCGTGGCTCCGGGCTCATCCCGGAAGGGCGGGGATGCTCGCCTTCGCCACCCTCTTGAGTCTCGTCTTTCTCTTCTTCGGCTTTTGGAAGATGGTGGGCGTGGCGCTCATCTACGCCTTGTTCTACGAAATCGGGCGCTGGCTCGACGGGGAAGGGGAGCTCCGGAAGCTCGTGCTTCAGACGTTTCCGGAATTTTTTGTTTCGCGCAAAGGAGGACGCGATGAGTCGACGAAAGGCACGGGAAGCCGCCCTTAAGGCTCTCTACCGCATCGACCTCGTGGGAGGCGACGCCCGGGAAGCGCTCGCAGACCTGCGCGTCCCCGACGCATCTCGGGCGTACGCCTCTTTCCTCGTAGAAGGGGTTCTCGCGCACCTCGCCGAACTCGACGCGGAGATCTCGGCCCACCTCATCGACTGGACGATCGACCGCCTCTCCCCGGTGGATCGGGCGATCCTGCGCATCGGAACGTTTGAACTTCTCTACGCTCCCGACGTACCGGCCCGCGTGTCCTTGGACGAAGCCATCGAACTGGCCAAACGCTACAGCGATGACCGCGCTCCGGCCTTCATCAACGGCGTCCTCGCGAGCGTCTACCGGGAACGCCGTATGCCCGAGGCACCCAGCGCCGGTCCCGAGGGCACACCCGACTCCGGATCGGAACCCGAAGAGGAAGGGAGACGGTAGACGTGGCCATACGCATCGACGGCAAACGGCTCGCCGAAAGCGTCCGCCGGGAGGTGGCGCGGGATGTCGAAGCTCTTTCCGCCCGTGGAATCGTCCCGCATCTCGCCGTTCTCCTCGTGGGCGACGATCCCGCCTCCGGAGTTTACGTGCGGCAGAAGGTAAAGGCCGCCCAGGAGGTGGGGATCCGCTCGACGGTTCGGCATCTCCCCGCCGAGGCATCGGAGGACGAAGTGCTCGCAGAAATCGCGGCCCTTGGCGACGACGAGGACGTAGACGGGATCCTCGTCCAGCTTCCGCTTCCCCGCCACATCTCCGAAGCCCGCGTACTCGAGGCAATTCCCCCCGAAAAGGACGTCGATGGGTTTACGCCCGCAAACATGGGGCGTCTCCTCACGGGAGTGGGGGAGTACTTCGTCCCCTGCACTCCCCAGGGAATTCTCCGGATCCTGCGCGAAACGGGCGTACCGCTACGGGGAAAACGCGCCGCCGTAATTGGGAGGAGCAACATCGTGGGGAAGCCTACGGCGCTCCTCCTCCTCGCCGAGGATATGACCGTTTCCGTACTCCATTCGCGCTCCGAACGCCCGGAGGAAGTTGCGCGGGAGGCGGACGTCCTCGTCGTCGCGGTGGGCCGCCCGCACCTCGTCACTCGGGATTATGTGAAGCCCGGGGCCGTGGTGGTAGACGTCGGGATTAACCGGCTGGAAGACGGTCGCCTCGTCGGTGACGTTCACCCCGAGGTCGAAGAGCTCGCCGGGTGGATTACCCCCGTGCCCGGCGGTGTGGGACCAATGACCGTGGCCATGCTCCTTGCCAACACGCGTCTCGCGGCCGTTCGTCGCAGGGAGCGGTAATCCGCGTAACGCACGAGCCGGTGACGGAAGGGGGGGAGGGACGTGCTTCGGGGAAAAAAGGGCGACGCAACGGTGCCCTTCCTCAGCGTGAGCGCGCTCACGAATCTCATCCGACAAGCGATCCGGAAAGAGCGCCTCCTGCAAAACGTCTGGGTGCGGGGGGAAATTTCGAACTTCCGGCACCATTCCAGCGGCCACATGTACTTTACCCTCAAGGACGAGTCTTCGCGGCTGAAGTGCGTGATGTTTTCCGGGTACAACCAAAGCCTCTCCTTTCACCCCCAAGACGGGCTTTCGGTGGTCGCTCGGGGAGATGTCGATGTCTACCCCTTCGGCGGGGAGTACCAGCTTCGGGTTCAAGAAATGTACCCCGACGGTTTGGGGGAGAAGTTTCTCGAGTTCGAACGGCTGAAGAAAAAACTCCAAGAGGAAGGGCTTTTCGGGCGCAAACGGAAGCTCCCGCGCTTTCCCGAACGTATCGGCCTCGTGACGTCGGACAAAGGCGCCGCCGTTCACGACGTGCTCCGTACCCTCGCCCGTCACTACCCCCGGGCGGAGGTCATCCTTTCCCCCGCGCTCGTCCAGGGAGAAGAAGCCGTCCCGTCCCTTCTGCGCGCGCTCGAGCGGCTTCGCACGGTCGACCCGCCTGTAGACATCCTCCTCGTCGTGCGCGGGGGAGGAGACATCGAAGATCTCTGGGCGTTCAACGACGAGACCCTCGCGCGGGCGCTCTTCGCCTTTCCCGCGCCTGTTGTGACGGGTATCGGCCACGAGTCGGACGTGACCTTGGCCGACTTCGTCGCCGACTTACGCGCCCCGACCCCTACCGGAGCCGCAGAACTTGCGGTGCCCGATCAGGAAGAGCTGCTCGACCACGTCCGAGCGTTGGAGCACCGATTGATCAACGGGTGGCGGAGACGATTTACCTCGGCAAGCGAGCGGGTGGAAAGGCTCGCGCGCCGTCGCGTCCTCGCGGATCCTCTGGGTTTTCTCGGCCCCTATCGTCAAACCTGCGATCGGCTCGAAGAACGCCTCGACCTTTCCGTGCGGCTGTACGGCGATCGGGCGCTGTTCCGATTTCACCGCCTCGAAGGTCGCCTGCGCGGGGCGGCGGAACGCCGCCTATCGCTCGCGGCCGAACGAACGCGCCTCGAAAGCGTCCGCGCCCGTCTGCACGGGTCGTTTGCCCGGTATGTCGACCGTCGCCGACACGCCCTGGCGCTCCTTGCCCGACGCCTGGAAGGAGCGAGCCCAACGCGTCCGCTTGCGCGGGGGTACGCCTACCTCGCGGATTCGGCGGGCCGTCCGCTCGTCCGCGCCGAAGACGTCCTCCGGGCGGGGCGGTTTACGGTCCACCTGTCGGACGGCGCGCTCGTCGCCGAAGCTCTGGAGCTTCTCCCCACTCGGCAAAAAGGTCCTTTTCCCTTTTGGACTCCGAAGGGGCGCGCTTCTGAACCGGGGAGGTCCGAAATCTCTTCGAATTGCGGGGCGAACGCAAAGCCGGGGAAACCCGAGGGACTAAACGCCGACGCCGCAGACGCCCTTCCGGGCGAGGAATTCCCTTAGGAGCTTCGTGGAGGAAATTGTTCCCGGGAAAAATCCGCCTGCTTGTCTCGATCGGACGCGGTCTTCGGGCAATCGAAGGTGAAAAGGCGAAAGAGGAGGATGAAGGGCATGGACGACGCCTCGGCACGTGCGGAAAAGGGCACGTGGACGTTTGAAAAAGCCCTCGTGCGCCTGGAAGAAGTCGTGGAGAGGTTGGAATCGGCCGACCTTCCTCTGGAAGAGGCGTTGTCGCTCTACGAAGAAGGTACGCGCCTTGTACGGTACCTGAACCGCGAACTCAACCGCTTTGAACAACGCGTCCGCTTCCTTCGCGAAGAGGACGCCGCTTCCGATCCGGATGCCGCGCGAGGGGTTCCTCCCGTCCAGGAGGACGTCCTTTCTTTGCGCGAACAAGAAGAAGGAAGGGGCGGTGGGTGGGAGGTCGAAGGCTGGGAAGAAGAAGAGTTTGTCGAAGAAGAGGTGGGAGACGATGCCCCGGACCTTCGCCTTTGACCTCGCCGCATACGCCTCCGTCGTAAACGCACGTCTCGAATTGCGCATGCGCGACCTCCTTCCTCAAGGGGCTCCACCTCGCCTTCTCGAGGCGATGCGGTATTCCCTCGAAGGCGGGGGGAAGCGCTTCCGCCCCCTCCTCTTCGTCGCCACCCTGGACAGCCTCGGGAAAGAGGGGCTGCGCTACCTCGACGTGGGCGTAGCGATGGAAATGGCCCATACGTATTCCTTGATCCACGACGACCTCCCGACGATGGACAACGACGACTACCGTCGAGGGCGGCCCACGAACCACAAAGTTTTCGGGGAGGCCATGGCCATCCTCGCAGGCGATGCACTCCTCACGGAAGCGTTTCGAATTCTTGCCGAGCTCCCGCTGCGACTCACCGAATTCCCTCCTGCGTTGGCTCTCGAGCTCGTCGCCGGCTTTGCCCGCGCCCTGGGCGCCGAGGGGATGGTGAAGGGGCAGGTTCTCGACTTGGAAGGGGAGGGGAAGGACTTGCCCCTCGAGGGGGTGGAGGAAATCCACCGGCACAAGACGGGCGCATTTCTCCGCTACGCCGTGTGGGCCGCGGTGCGCATTGCCCGTCCTCCGTTGGAGGTGGAATCCGCTCTCCTGCGCTACGCCGAACGCCTCGGCCTCCTCTTTCAGGTGCAGGACGACATTCTGGACAGCGTCGGGGATGTCGCAACTCTTGGCAAGACGCCCGGAAAAGACGCGGCGCAACGCAAAGCGACGTACGTGACGGTGCTCGGACTCGAAGAAGCGCAGCGTCTCCGCGACCACATCTTGCGGGAAGCAACCGAAGCCCTCGCTCCCTTGGGCGAAGACGCGTTTCGCCTGGAAGCCCTCGCGCGGTTCGTCGCCTCGCGCGACCGCTGAGGCCGTCGATACATGGGGACTTTTCTGCAACGAATTGCGGTACACTTCCCGGTATTGGAATGGTACACTAGGGTGAAGGATGTGCGGGATGTGGAGAGGCGGCAGCTTCGGAGCACCGCGTAAAAAATCGCGAAACCTCGGGAAACGACGCAAAGGCGGGGGATCGGATGGGGTATTTAGAGAAGATCCAAGGCCCGGACGACGTGCGCTCTCTCCCTCTGGAAGCGCTTCCTGAGTTGGCCCGGGAAATTCGGGAGCGTCTCATCCACGTCGTCGCCCGAACGGGCGGTCATCTCGCTCCCAATCTGGGTGTGGTCGAGCTTACGATCATGCTCCACCGGCACTTTCGTTCGCCGGAGGACAAGCTCGTCTGGGATGTAGGCCATCAGGGGTACGTGCACAAGATCCTCACGGGGCGCAACGACCGCCTGCCCACCCTCCGGCAGTACGGGGGTCTTTCGGGTTTTCTCAAGCGCGCTGAATCCGAGCACGACGTCTGGGAAGCGGGACACACGTCTACGTCTCTTTCTGCCGCCCTGGGCATGGTGGTTGCCCGCGACCTCCGGGGAGAGAAGGGAAAGGTCGTGGCGATCATCGGCGACGGCGCCCTCACGGCGGGAATGGCGTACGAAGCCCTCAATCAGATCGGCCACCTCCGGGCGGACCTCCTCATCGTCCTGAACGACAACGAGATGAGCATCTCCCCCAACGTCGGGGCGATTTCCCACTACCTCACGAAGCTTCGCACGCACGGCGGCTACCTACGGACCAAGGAAGAAATTGAGCAGCTCCTCCTTCGCCTTCCGCAGGGGAAACGCCTTACGCGCATGGCGGAACGTGTGAAGGAAAGCCTCAAGGCGTTGCTCGTCCCCGGGGTACTCTTCGAGGAGATGGGGATTCGGTACTTCGGCCCCGTGGACGGGCACGACTTTTCCGCCCTCGACGAAGCCTTTGGGCAGGTGAAGAGACTCCGCGGTCCCGTGCTCCTGCACGTGGTGACGAAAAAAGGCAGGGGTTACCCGGCGGCGGAGAAGGATGCGGACACGTTCCACGGGATCGGACCATACAAGGTGGAGTCGGGCGAACCCATTCGCCGAGTAGGTCCGCCGAGCTTTGCCTCGTTCTTCGCCCGCCACCTCATCCGCCTCGCCGAACGCGACCCGCGCATCGTGGCGATTACGCCGGCGATGGTCACGGGTTCGGGACTCAAGCCGTTTCAAGAGCGGTTCCCCGACCGCCTGTTTGACGTAGGTATAGCCGAGCAGCACGCCGTCACGTTTGCCGCAGGTCTCGCCAACGCGGGGATGAAACCCGTCGCGGTGATCTACTCGACGTTCCTGCAGCGGGCGTACGATCAGGTCGTCCACGACGTGGCCGTGCAGCGACAAAACGTGGTGTTGGCAATCGATCGGGCGGGCCTCGTCGGGGGGGACGGCGAGACGCACCACGGGGTCTTCGACATCGCCTTCCTCCGCACGCTCCCCAACGTGGTCCTCGCCATGCCCAAGGACGAAAACGAACTCGGTCACCTCCTGTTTACGGCCGTACGCTACGACGGAGGCCCTTTTGCCCTCCGCTACCCGCGGGGAGAAGGAGTAGGGGTCCCTTTGGACGAGGAGTACCACGAGATCCCCATCGGCTCGTGGGAGGTCCTGCGCGAAGGACGAGACCTCGTGCTCCTTGCCGTGGGTCCGAACATGATCGCACTGGGGGAAAAGGTCGCCCAGCTCCTCGCCCGCCGCGGTCTGTCCGTAGGCCTCGTGAACGCCCGCTTCATTAAACCCCTCGACCGCGCGATGCTCGCGGAGTTCGCCGCCAAGCGAATTCCCGTGGCCACGCTGGAAGAAGCGAGCGCGCAAGGCGGCTTCGGCTCGGCCGTCCTCGAGGCTTTGGCGGAGGCGGACCACCTCGAAATCTTCGTCCGCGCGTTTGGCTTGCCCGATCGCTTCATTTCCCACGGTTCCGTCTCCGACCTGCTCCGGGATGCCGGACTTGTACCCGAGCGCATTGCCGACGTTTTGTACGCGCGGTTGCGCGGCGACGCGCATTCTCCTTCCGTGCGGGAGGAGGGTGGGTTTGGTTCGTAAGGAAAAGGACGGAGAAGGATCGGGTGCACGCAAGCGGGTTCGCCTCGACGTCCTCCTCTCCGAGCGGGGGTTCTTCCCGTCGCGGGAGGCGGCCCGGAGCGCCGTTCTCGCCGGCGAAGTGTTCGTAGACGGGAAACGGGTAGAAAAACCCGGAACCTTCGTGTCCCCCGACGCTTCTTTGGAAGTTCGGACGCGCGGCGCGCGCTACGTGAGCCGCGGGGGATATAAGCTTGAAGCCGCCGTACGGGCCTTTGGCCTCGACTTTCGCGACAAGGTTGTCCTGGACGTCGGCGCATCGACGGGAGGGTTTACGGATTGCGCGCTGCGCCACGGCGCGGCACGCGTGTACGCATTGGATGTCGGGTACGGACAGCTCGCCTGGTCTTTGCGCCAAGACCCTCGCGTCGTCCCGATCGAAAAGACGAACTTCCGCACCTTTTCCCCGGAGGATTTGCCCGGCCCCCTCCCCGACGTGGTGACGATCGACGTGTCGTTCATCTCCCTGCGCCTCCTCTTTCCCAACCTGGCACGATTTCTCGCACCGGAGAAGGAACTCGTAGCCCTCGTCAAACCGCAGTTCGAAGCGGGAAGGCGCGATGTGGGGAAAGGAGGAATCGTGCGCGACCCGGAAGTCCACCGTCGGGTTTTACGCGAAGTCCTCCTGTCCGCCCGCGAGCATGGCTTTCAACCCCTCGGGCTCATCCCTTCTCCGATCCGGGGAAAGGACGGAAACCTCGAATTCCTCCTCTACGCGCGGCGGCTTCCTTCCCGGGCAACACCCTCCGAACACGAGCCGACGGATGCCGTCGAAGTGCTCATCGAAAACGCCTTGCACTCGCCTGCACCACCGGAGGGCTCCCTTCCGCCCCATTCGTAGGGAGCCCTTTCTCTTGGTTCTCCGAACCGTTGAGGGAGAAGGGATTTGCCCCGCACACCGCGAAGATCCCGGAAGGAGGGAATTGCCCGGAGCAGGGTGGGCGGGAGGGAAGGCAACGTGCCCCTTCACGCAGAGGATCTTCCGGTCTTGTACCTTCTCCTCTTGGTCACCGCAGTCGTATTCCTGGGGGAGGTGTGGCGGGGGATCCGCGCCCGCGTTCAACCGATTCCGGAAAACGTCGCCCACCTCGCGCACCTCGTGCGCCGCGGATTTCGCGTGCTCCATCCGGATCAGCGCGGGGAAGTAATCGTCACCCGCGGTCTCGATGCGGAGGAAAAACTTGGGGAAGGTCGCCTTCACTTTGCCCTCGTGGAACGCGACGGGGAACGCTTTGTCGTGTTTCGCCTCAAAGATTGGGGATTCCTAGAAGAAGGAAGTCGCGCCGTGCGCGACCGCCTTCTCTCGCTGCAATTGCTCGGGGAAGCGGACGGCGTGATCCTCCTCTCCCCCGACGGGGAGCGCGAGGAGACGATTCGCTTCGACCTACGTGGATTGCGCTCACCCCGTCGGAGGAGGTGGCAGTCGCTGTTTTGGGCGTTTCTCCTCGGTCTTTTCGTGGGAATCCTTCTGTGAGGACGGGGCGGAGGAGAGGCAATCCCGCGCGGGGAAATCCTTACCCCTAGGCCGCTTCCGTTCCTCGGCGAGGCCGACCGGAGCGCGCCCAAGTGCTCCTTCGCGTCGGAAGTTTCTCTACGGGGAGGATCGATCTTGGAAAAAGAACGGAGGCAGCTGCTCATCCGCGAGATCGTGAGTCGGCACGCCGTAGAGACGCAAGAGGCCCTGGCGGAGCACCTTCGGCGGCGGGGGATTCACGTGACGCAGGCCACGATTTCGCGCGACATCAAGGAACTCGGCCTCATCAAGATTCCCATCGGCGAGGGAAGGTACCGGTACGCCCTTCCGCTGGAAAACCCCCTTCGCTCCGAAGAACGTCTGCGGAGCATGCTCCGCGACGTCCTCGTGCGGGTGGCACGCGTGGACAATTTGATCGTCCTGAGAACACTTCCGGGGAATGCCCACGCCGTCGGCGTACTCATCGATGCTCAGGAGTGGGAGGAGATCCTGGGGACGATCTGCGGGGACGACACCTGTCTCCTCATCTGCGCAGACCACGCCGCGGCCCGCGCCGTGGAACGCCGCCTGCTCGAGCGGTCGGCGGCGGTTTCGGAGAATGCCGACGAAGGCCGCGAAGACCCTCCGGACGAAACGGAAAGTACTTCCTAGCTCTTGTGGTACGGAAGCGGTCAGAAAAAAGGCGGAGCGCATGCTACGGTTTCCCGCTCGCATCGGCTTCAAGGTATTCGGGTGGGAGGCGAGGTGAGGGGGATGTTGCGCGAGCTTTACGTGCGCAACGTCGCGGTGATTGAGGAACTCCGCCTGGAGTTTTCCCCGGGTCTTACGGTGATAACGGGCGAGTCGGGAAGCGGAAAGAGCGTTCTCCTCGAGGCCATCGGCCTCGTTTTGGGACGAAAGGCTCGCGCCGACCTCGTGCGCAGCGGCGAGAGCCGGGCATGGGTGGAGGCCCTCTTCGACATTGAGACCCCCGAGGAACGGCGAGAGATCCAAGGGCTGCTGGAAGCGTACGGCCTCGTCCTCGACGACGATTACCTGCTCCTCGGTCGGGAAATCGGCGCGCAGGGGCGGAGCATCGCCCGCGTCGGAGGACGTCCCGTCCCGGCTTCGCTTCTCCGCGACCTCGCACCGCATCTTGTGCAGCTCCACGAACAACAGGACCAATCTCTTCTCACATCCGACGAGGTACGCGCGGCGTGGCTCGACACCTACGCGGGCGCCCGCGAGCGGAGGCAGGCGTATACGTCGAGCTTGCGCCGATATCTCGAGGCCCTTGCCGCTTGGGAGCGGTGGGAAAAGGGGAGACGGGAAGCCCTCGACCGCCTCGATCTCCTCACCTACCAGCTGGGGGAGATCGAGGGCGTCGACCCCGTGGTAGGCGAAGACCGCGAACTCGAGGAGGTATACCGCCGCCTCAAAAACGCAGACGCCCTCTACCGCGCCGTAGGAGAGGCGGCGGCGGCGCTCCTCGAAGAAAATCGCGCCCTCGACTGGATCGGCGCCGCGGCGAACCTCCTTTCCAAGGCGGCGGCGACGGATCCCGAACTCGAACCTCTCGCTGCACGCCTCGACGGCCTATTCTTCGATCTCCAGGAACTCGGGCACACCTTGAAGTCCCGCTTGCCGCACTACCTCCCCGACGAAGAGCGCCTGACCGAGGTCGCCCAGAGGCTCGAACGCCTCCGTTACCTCACGAAAAAATACGGGGGCTCTCTCGAGGCCGTACTCGCCTACCGCGACGCAGCACGGGCCGAAAGGGAAGAGCTCCTCCTCTACGAAGAGCGCGGAGAGCGTCTCCAAAAGGACGTGCAGGCGGCTCGCGAGGAGCTCAAGGTCGCCGCAGAAAACCTGAGCGGGTTGCGCCGTGCCTATGCAGAACCGTTTGCCGCAGCCGTGCAGCGCGAGGTGCGCAAGCTAGAGATGGAGCACGCCCGCTTCGAAGTGGTGCTCGTGCCCGAAGATCCCTTTGCGGACGACGGAATCCGCCTCCGTCGAATCCCGAGTTCGGGGTTCGAGCGCGTGGAGTTTTGGTTTTCGGCCAACGCCGGAGAACCGCCGCGCCCCGTAGAACGCGTCGCCTCGGGGGGAGAATTGTCCCGTCTCGCCCTTGCCGTACGCGCCGTCCTCCATGAAGAAGGGGGGGCAACCCTCATCTTCGACGAGATCGACACGGGCGTCGGCGGGCGGGCAGGAGAGGCCATTGGGCGCATGCTCAAGGATTTGAGTCGAACCCGCCAGGTCGTCGCGATCACCCACCTTCCCCAAGTTGCCGCCTTCGCCGATCACCACATCTCCCTCGGCAAGGTCGTGGGGGAGGGAAAGACGCGGACGACCGCCGCCGCGCTTCGCAGCGAGGAAGAACGGGTCCGGGAACTCGCGCGCATGCTCGCAGGGCGTACCGTAGCGCAGACGGCGCGCGACCACGCCCGATCCCTTCTGCGCGCCGCCGCAACCGCTTCTCGCCGGGGCGACAGTTCTGCCGGCAAAGAGGCGCATCGTCCGGATGCGGCGGACGCGTAGTTGCAGAGGCTCCTTGTCCTCTTCCCATGGCAGGAACCGAGCGTTATAAAGCTCTTCGGCGGCGGAGAGAGTATAGCGTAGACGGAACGTCGTCGGGCCAGCCGGGGAGGAGGAACAGCCGTGAGGTGGAATCGCGTCTCGCACCTCGTGCGCTCACAGCGCATGTTCTCGCTCGGCGTTTTCGCCCTTATCTTGCCCCTCCTCGTCCTCGCCCATGCCTTCCTCCCCGTCGCCGGAGAGAGCATCTCGGCCCCCGCCGTTCTGCCGACCTTTTCTTCCGCCGTCCCGGCCGGCTCCCCAGCGACGGACGGAACCCACGCTTTTCCCCCGCCGTCCGCAACCACGGAAGTTGCAAGGGTTCCCGAACACGCGGCGAGTTTCTCTTCGACGCCGGTAAACTCGCCGCCGGAGCCCGCCCGACCGTCGCAGGAGACGGAGTCGGCAACGCCCCCCGAAGCCTTGCCCCCTTCCTCCCTTCGCGTCCATCCCGGGGGCATTTCTCTCGGGATCAAGCTTCAGGACGAAGGCCTTCTCGTCGTCGGAATAAAGAAAATTCCCACAAACGACGGCCACCTCGTCTCTCCGGGTGAAGAAGCCCGAATCCACGTGGGCGACCGAATCCTCATGGTGGACAGCGTCGCCTTGGAACGTGCCGAACTTCTGGGTGAGCTCGTAGAGCGCGCGGGCGCAGAACGCCGTCCTCTGACGCTGCTCGTGCGGAGCGGAGAAAAGGTCCGCACCGTGCAGGTACACCCCGTCCTCGATCCCGAAGACAACCGCTACAAACTCGGCCTTTACGTGCGCGACGGAGCCTCCGGCATCGGCACGCTCACCTTCGTCGATCCCGTGAGCAAACGCTTTGCCGCCCTGGGCCACGTGATCCTCGACCAAGATACCCGCGAGCCCATCGTCCCTCGTGGGGGAAGCGTCTCTCTGTCTACCGTAGTTTCCGTAGAACGAGGAGCAGAGGGAAAACCGGGGGCCATCCGAGCGATCTTCTCCGACGGAGAAAAGATCGGAAACGTCGAGGAAAATACGGACTTCGGCGTTTTCGGCACCTTGGACCGCTTGCCGGAAGAGATAGCCCATGCTCCCCTCGTCTCCTTGGCCCGGGTAAACGAAATCGCGGCAGGACCTGCGGAAATCCTCACCGTCGTGGAAGGGAGGGCGGTAGAGCGATTTCAGATTGAAGTCGAAGGCGTCGATCGCGAACGGAGGCCGACCACCAAGGGGATCGTCTTCCGCGTTACCGATCCCCGCCTCGTCGAACGGACGGGGGGGATCGTCCAAGGGATGTCGGGAAGTCCGATCTTGCAAAACGGGAAGCTCGTGGGGGCCGTAACCCATGTGTTCGTCGGTGATCCGCGTAAGGGGTACGGCGTAGCAGCAGAATGGATGTGGGAAAGGGGAGGGTTCGCCCCGCCCGAGAAGTAGTTGCCCGTAGCCTGCCGACAGAGTGCGGAGACACTCAACGGTTTTCGCTGGTTGCCGATACACCTCTGTGGGGAGCGCCGCTTCCACCGTTCGAACCGAAGCTCTGTCAGAACGCCGCCATGTGTACGAGGGATCCCCCGGGGTCCCTATTTTTTTGTCCTCGGATCCCCCTTCCCGCGCTCGTCCCCGCACATCTTTACCAGCCTTTGACCGTCCCGGGGGGTGATCCCCTCAAGTTCCGAGAAACTCCGCGCGAAAAACTCCCGGGACCTCGCAACCGGAAGGAGGATTTTGTTGCCAAAGAGAGAATATAGTGAGGGGGAATAAGAGTCGATATTTGCAAGGGAGAACTCTTTGGGCGGCCCCTTAAGTCATTCAAAAAGAAATTTTCAATCTTATCTCTTGACTTGGGGACGCAGGGAGGATATGCTGTCCATTGAGTCCGGGAAGGACGAATTTTCTCAAGCGTGTGTGCGTCTTTCCCTTTACCGGCCTTTTCGGGCACAGGGAGGGGAGATCCGGGGCCTTTGCGACCCGAGATTCCACAGATTTTTCGAAATTCATTTTACGAAGGGGGCTTTTGGTCACATGATTCGGGTACTCATCGCGGACGACAACAAGGATTTCGCGCGGCAGCTCCAAGCTTACCTCGAAGGACAGGAGGACATGGAGGTCGTCGGCGTAGCCAACGAAGGGAGAGAAGTTCTCCGACTCCTCCAAGAGCGCCAACCGGACGTTCTCCTCCTCGACCTCATCATGCCTGTCATGGACGGAATCAGCGTCCTCGAACATCTCTCCAGGGAAAAGCGCAATCTCCCGCCGGAGAAGGCGTCGCGGTTTCCCAAAATTCTCGTAATTTCCGCTTTCGGGCACGAGGATGCCGTGCGGCGCGCGTCGGAACTCGGGGCACAGTACATCCTCCTAAAGCCCTTTTCCCTGGAGGCGCTCGCGGCGCGCATTCGCGAGCTCGTAGGTTCTCCCGGCGGGGAGGGAAGCGCACAAACTTCCGTGGTGCCTCTCTGGGGCCGGAAAGAAGGAGAAAGCGCCGAAGAAGAAGCCGCCCCCGAACTCGACAACGCCTACCTCGATGCCCAGATCACCGCCGTTCTTCACGAGATCGGCGTTCCCGCCCACATCAAGGGGTACAAGTACCTTCGGGAAGCCATCGCCATGGTGTACAAGAACATGGAGATCTTGGGTTCCATCACGAAAGTCCTGTACCCCGAGATCGCCAGGAAGTACAACACGATGCCCACGCGCGTCGAACGCGCCATTCGGCATGCGATCGAAGTCGCCTGGGAACGGGGGAGCCCGGATGCCGTCCTGAAGTACTTCGGGTACACGATTTCGCAGTCGCGGGCAAAGCCTACGAATTCGGAGTTCATCGCCATGATCGCCGACAAACTCCGGGTCGAGCACAGCATTCGGGAAAGGAGGATGCGAAAGAAAAACGCATCCTACTCTTCGGACCGCCTCGAGTGACCGCTCGCCTTATCGCCAGCCGGGGAAAGCTTCCGTTTCTCGGGGCACGGGCACGTGGGGGCCTGCGGCCTGTACGGCGGGCCCCTTCTTTTTTGCACGACGCAGCCATGCTTTACATCCCGGACGCAATGGCGCACAATAGGGAAAGCCCGATGCGAGAGACGGAGGGGAGGGGAATCATGTCGGTATTGGAGCGCATGGTTGCCGGAGGCTATGAGCAAGTGGTCTTTTGCACGAATTCGGAGGTGGGTCTTCGGGCGATCATCGCCATCCACGATACGACCTTGGGGCCAGCGCTTGGCGGCGTTCGCATGTGGCCCTATCGAACGGAAGGAGAGGCTCTTGAGGACGTACTTCGTCTGGCGCGGGGAATGACGTACAAAAATGCGCTTGCCGGTCTCGACCTCGGTGGGGGGAAGGCGGTGATCCTCGGGGATCCCCGAAAGGACAAGTCGGAAGGTCTGCTCCGCGCCTTTGGCCGCTGCGTCGATTCCTTGGGAGGCAGGTACGTGACGGCGGAAGACGTGGGTATGACGCCCGACGATATGGAGATCATTTTGAGGGAGACGCCGTACGTGACCGGACTGCCTCGGGAATACGACTCCAGCGGCAACCCCTCTGTGGCGACGGCGGCGGGCGTCTTTGCAGGTATTCGGGCGGCTCTCGTCCACCTCACGGGCTCGGATTCCCTCGAGGGACGGACGGTTGCCATACAGGGTGCGGGAAGCGTCGCCTCGCATCTCGTTCCCCTTCTCCGCGAAGCGGGAGCGCGCGTCGTCCTCGCCGACGTGTATCGGGAAAAGGCCGAAGCGCTCGCCGCCGCCTACGGTGCCGAGGTCGTAGACGCCGAGGCGATTTACGACGTGGAGGCGGACGTCTTTTCGCCGTGTGCCCTGGGCGGGATCTTAAACGCAGAGACGATTCCTCGGCTCCGCGTGCGCGCGGTGGCCGGTTCGGCCAACAACCAGCTTTCGCGGCCGGAAGACGTTGAACTCCTTCGCCGGCGGGGGATCCTCTACGCTCCGGACTTCGTGATCAACGCAGGCGGGGTGATCAACATCTTCGACGAATTCACGGGCTACGACGAGGCGCGGGCCTTGCGTCGTGTTTCCCGCCTGTACGACGTCCTTCTCGCCATCTTTCGGCGCGCGGATGCCGAAGGTCGGGATCCCAACGCCGTAGCAGAGGCCATGGCCGAGGAGCGGATTGCCCAGGCACGTGCCTGGCGAAAGCCCCTCCGGGCGGGAACCTCTCGCCTCCTGGCCGCCTTAGAAGCCCGCAGGATTTGAAGGAAGGAGTGTGGACATGGGAACGTACGATCTCATCGTCGTGGGCGGCGGACCGGCGGGCTACGTCGGAGCCTTGTACGCCTCGGCCCGCGGCAAGAAGGTGGCCCTCGTGGAACGAGACACACTTGGAGGCGTATGCCTGAATCGCGGGTGCATTCCTACGAAGGCCTTTATCGAAACGGCCAAGCTCTACACGTTCGTCCGCGAAAACGCAGCGGCTCAAGGCATACGCGTGGAAGGAGTTCACGTGGACGTTGCGCAAATGCTTGCCCGAAAGGAGGAGATCGTCGGTAGGCTCGTCAAGGGGATCGCCTTTCTCCTCAAGCGGGGGAAGGTCGACGTCTACGAAGGGACGGGGCGCCTTCTCCCCTGGTCGACGGAAGGTGCCAATCGCGTAGAGGTGCTTCCGCGAGAGGGAGGAGAGGGGCGGATCTTGAATGCCCAGCACGTCCTCCTCGCCACGGGTTCCCTTCCTCGCTACTTTCCGGGCATGGAACCCGACGGCCGCGTGGTCCTTTCGAGCGACGACGCCCTTCGCTTCGAACGCGTGCCCAAGGCGGTTGCCATTGTCGGCGGAGGGGCGATAGGCGTCGAATGGGCCTACATCTACCACAGCCTCGGCGCGAAAGTCTACCTTCTCGAGGCCCTCGACCGCATCCTCCCTCTGGAAGACGAGGAAGTGAGCCGCGAGGTCACCCGGATCTTCAAAAAGCGCGGCATCGAACTGTACACCGGAACCGCCCTCCGCGAGGGGGACATCGAGCGTCGCGATACGTCGGCGGTCGTCCACGTTCAACGTCCGCAAGGAGCGCTCGCCCTCGAAGTCGACTTCGTCCTCGTGGCGGTCGGACGGATCCCCAATACGGAAGGACTCGGACTTGAAGGAACGAGCGTTCGGCGCGAACGCGGGTTCGTCGTTACGAAGGAAAATCTCGAGACCGACCAACCCGGCGTGTACGCTGCAGGAGACGTCGCCGGGGCGCCGCTCCTCGCACACAAAGCGTCGCACGAGGCGATCCTTGCCGTGCGCTCCATGCTCGGCGAAGAGGTGCGAAAGCCGGATCCGCGGGATATTCCCCGGGCGACGTTCGGTTCGCCGGAAGTTGCAAGCGTCGGCTACACGGAGGCGGAGGCGCGGGAGGCCGGATTTGCCGTACGTACGGCGAAGTTTCCTGTTCGGGCAAACGGCCGGGCGCTCATCGAGGGCGAGGTGGACGGCTTCGTCAAGCTCGTCGCCGATGAGGCTACCGGAGAAATCCTCGGGGTCCACATCGTCGGTCCGCGGGCGGGCGATCTGATCGGTGAAGGTTCGCTCCTCCGCTACTTCCGGGCAAAGGACTTCGCCCTTGCGGAGACCGTGCATCCCCACCCGACTTTGGTCGAGATGCTCGGCGAGGCGGGACTTCAGCTCCTCGGCACGCCGATCCACGCGTAGGCAGTCCGGCGTCGGGATGCCCGCCCGCTCCGAGTAACACCAACAAACTTTGAAGTAGCACGAACCTTTCGTGCTTCTCGGAGAAATTTCACCTCCCCAGCCGTGCGTACCGAGGGGAGGTTCTTTTTTCAAGTGATTCTCAACGAGAAACTCTTGCGGGGTCTCTCCTTCCTGTGCTATCTTAGGCGCAGGGCACTGTAAACCCTATACATACAGGTCTATCTCTTACTCTTCTGGGCAGAGGACTTCTAAGTTCGCCGCACGAATCCCGTGTCCCGACAGCTTTTTTGTACGGCATCGCGCGAAAGGGCTTTCAAGCGGGAAAGACGAGGGAAGGGAGAGGGAGAGCATGTCGGCACCATCGACGGACGTGCGCCGCAAGTCGATGTACGAGGAAGCCCTCGAGCAGGGGATTTCACGCCGCGAGTTTCTCAAGATCGCCTCCGCCGTAACCCTCGCTCTGGGCCTCGACCTCAAGGAGATGCCCAAGGTCGTCCGAGCTATGGAGACGAAGCCCCGCATTCCCGTGATCTGGATGGACTTCCAGAGCTGCAGCGGTCCTTCGGAGTCCTTCACCCGTTCGTACCAACCGACGGTAGAAAAGGTCCTCTTCGATATGATCTCCCTCGAGTACAACGGAGTCCTCATGGCGGGTTCGGGAAACGCGGCGGAAAAGCGCGTCGAAGAAATCGTCGAAAAATACCCGGGGCAGTTCATCCTGGCCGCGGAGGGGAGCCTTCCTACGATGCCCGGCGCCCTGGGAATCGCCGGCCAACCCCGGTACTACGAGAAGTGGCGCGAAATCGCCTCGAAGGCGATGGCCGTCGTAGCCGTCGGCAGCTGCGCGACGTGGGGGGGAATTCCCGCCGCAAATCCCAACCCTACGGGGGCAAAGTCCGTGATCGACTTCGTCCCCCCGGGCGTCCCCTGGATTCGCATTCCCGGTTGTCCTCCGATCGGCGAGGTGATCACGAACACCCTTGCCCACATCGCCATCCTGGGAAAGCTCCCCGAAGTGGACGAGCTCGGCCGTCCCAAGGAATTCTTCCGCCACCGCCTGCACGACAAGTGCCAGCGGCGCCCCTTTTTCGATGCGGGGCTCTACGTGGAATCGTTTGACGACGAAGGGGCGCGCCAAGGGTTCTGCCTGTACAAGATGGGTTGCCGCGGGCCGACGACCTACAACGCCTGTGCAGAGCTTCGGTGGAACGGCGGCCTGAGCTGGCCGATTCAGTCGGGTCACCCGTGCATCGGCTGCGCCGCTCCGAATTTCTGGGACGAAGGTCCCTTCTACTCTCGCGTCGTCCAACTGCCCGGAACCCAGACGACGATCAACCCCGAGCGCGTGGGTCTCGGAATTGCGGCCGTCGCGGCCCTCGGAATTACGGCGCACGCCGCCGCCTCCGTGGTATCCCGGCGCCGCCTCCGGAAGTCCGAAGCCGAAACGGCAGAGGAAGCAAAGGAGATGGCGCACGAAGGTTGAGGGCCAAGGCAAAGACCTTTCGGCGGCATGGGGAGGAACCGGAGTTCCGGCCCGATTTTGAAGTGCGAGGAATACCGACACGGGTAAAACGGGTAAAAGAGGTGTGAGGAGGGACCTTCATGGCCAACGGACGCGTCGTCGTCGACCCCGTAACCCGCATCGAAGGACACCTCAGGATCGAGGCCGAGGTGGAGAACAAGACGATCACCAAGGCGTACAGCTCGGGAACCGCGGTGCGCGGTATCGAGCTCATCGTCCGGGGGCGCGACCCGCGCGACCTCTGGGCATTTACCCAGCGCATCTGCGGCGTGTGCACGACCGTCCACGCCCTTGCTTCTGTGCGGGCGGTCGAGGACGCCCTCGGGATTCAGATCCCCCACAACGCCCACCTCATCCGCAACTTGATGCACGAGACGATTCTCATCCACGACCACGTCGTCCACTTCTACCAGCTCCACGCCATGGACTGGGTGGACGTCGTCGACGCCCTCAAGGCGGACCCTGCAAGGGCGGCGGAAATCGCCCAGATGTACTCGAAGTGGCCGAAATCCACGGCGGCGTACTTCAAGGACGTGCAGGACAAGGTCAAGCGCATCGTCGACAGCGGGCAGCTGGGGATCTTTGCCTCGGGGTACTGGGGGCATCCGGCCTACGCCCTGCCTCCGGAAGTCAACCTCATCGCCGTCGCCCACTACCTCGAGGCACTCGACTTCCAGAAGGACGTGGTCCGAATCCACACGATCTTCGGCGGCCGCAACCCGCACCCGAACTACACCGTGGGCGGCGTACCGTGGCCGATCGATCCGAACATGGACAACGCCCTGAACACGTCGCGCCTCACGGAAGTAGAGAAGCAGGTAGACCGCGCGTACGAATTCGTGAAGGAAGTGTACCTGCCCGACGTACTCGTCATTTCGGCCTTCTACCGGGATTGGACGTACGGCGGGGGGCTTAAGAACTACCTCGCCTACGGCGACCTTTCGCCGGTGAGCATCTACGACGTGAAGAGCTACCGCTATCCTCGAGGCGCGGTTCTCGACTTCAACCTGAATGAAGTCCACGACGTCGATCCGCGCGCTGTCGACCAAGTTCAGGAATTCGTCGACCACTCTTGGTACACGTACGACGGGAAAGAGACGCCGGGGTACGGCCTTCACCCGTGGGACGGGCAGACGAACCTCCACTACACCGGGCCTACGGAGCAGTACGAGTACCTCGACGTGCAGGGGAAGTACAGCTGGGTGAAGGCTCCGCGCTGGAAGGAAAAGCACATGGAGGTCGGTCCGCTGGCGCGCATGATGGTCGGGTACGCGGCGAAGAACGAGCGCATCCGCAATGCGGTCGACGACGCCCTCAACCGCATCAACAACCTGATCACGGCCCTTAACCTCAACAAGGAACCCGTGAACGTCCAGTGGATGCACTCCGCCATCGGCCGTACGCTCGGCCGCGCCCTCGACGCCTCCCTGGCCGTGGAATTTGCCAAGGAAGACATGGCCGCCCTCTGGGCGAACATCCGGAACGGCAACCTCGCCACCTTCGACAGCTCGAAGTGGGAGCCGAACACCTGGCCCAAGGAGACGAAGGGCGTCGGCTGGGTCGAGGCACCGCGCGGTTCGCTTGGTCACTGGGTGATCATCAAGGATCAAAAGGTCGAAAAGTTTCAGGCCGTCGTCCCGACGACGTGGAACGCTTCGCCGCGCGACGCCCTGCAAAACGAAGGGGCGTACGAGGCTTCGCTCGTCGGCTCGCCCCTGGAGAACCCCGATCAACCGCTGGAGATCATTCGCATCGTCCACTCCTTCGACCCGTGCATGGCGTGCGCCGTGCACCTCACGGATCTCGCCGAAAACCGGACGATCGAAGTCTTCCTCGACATGTAAAGGAGGGTCCGCCGTGGCTTACGAGCTCGAGGCACAAAAGCGGGCTTACCGTCGCGCAGACGAGGGCGGAGAACGCCGGCGGGTTGCCGCCCCCGGCGTTCCCGATCACCGTCGCCCCGTGGTGCAGAATTTGGGCGACGGCTACGTGCGCGTGTACGTATGGGAGCTCCCCGTCCGCGTGTGGCACTGGATCAACGCCTTCTCCATCTTCACGCTCTTCGTTACCGGGGTGTACATCGGCAATCCCTTCGTCTTTCCCGTGCCCCTCATCCCGGGCGAGGCGGCAAACTTCTTCATGGGCTGGGTGCGCATCGTCCACTTCATCACCGGGTTCGTCTTCGCCGTCGCTTGGGTGGGAAGGCTGTACTGGCTCATCTGGGGGAACCGCTACGCGGCAGAAAATCCCTTCAGCAAGGAATTTTGGCTGGGGATGTGGGAAACCTTCAAGTTTTACCTCTTCCTCCCCAACCGCAAACGGCACTACGTAGGGCACAACCCGCTCGCCATGTTCAGCTACTACGCCCTCGGCGTCATGTCTCTGATCATGGTCCTCACGGGCTTCTTCATGCTCTTCGAGCCGCAGCTCGACACGACATGGGGGAAGCTCGTCTCCTGGCAGTTTAAGGTCTTCGGCGATGCCTTCACCATTCGCTCGATCCACCACGTCGTCGCCTGGCTCATCATGATCTTCGTCATGGTTCACGTGTACATGGCGATCCGCGACGACTTCATGGAGCGCTCCGGAACCTTGAGTTCGATCTTCACCGGCTGGAAGACGGTTCCCAAAGAGGCGGTCGTCGAGGAGCTCGGTCGCAAGCTCGACGTTCCCGTTGAGGCTCCTGAGGCTTCTCGGAACTAGCGGACGAGGATTGGCCCGCACTCGAACGAAGGGGTGAACGATTCCCGGATCGGCAGGGGAATTCCCCTGCCTTTGTTTTTGCCTTGACATGCTTTAGGCGATCGGCTAAAGTAGAGAGCAATCCTGCTACCACCAGGTACTAAGGTTGCGAAACCCACAGTTTCGTCCGAATGTTTCGGGAAGCGTTGTTTCTCGAGGGTTCGAAACACGGGGGGGCCGAGATGACCACGGAGGATCGACCGCTGGAGGCGTATCGCGAGGCTCGCCTTTTACACGTGGGGAAGCCGCTCATCCCGCCTTCGCAGGAATTGCAGAGGAAGTGCGAGGCGGCATTGGGTCTCACGCGGGCTGAAGTACAGGCGCTCATGGAACAAGCCGCGGAAAATCCCGTCGCCTATTGGGAGCACATCGCCCACGAACTTCATTGGTTTTCCGGTTGGACGACGGCCTTCGAAGGGACGTTTACGGACTTTCGCTTTTTCTCCGGCGGTCTCACGAACGTCTCCGTGAACTGCATAGACCGCCACCTACCGGCGGCGCGAAATAAGGTCGCCCTCTTTTATGAACGAGAGGATGGCCTCCGCGAAATCTGGACCTATCAGGACCTCTATGAGGCTACGGCGCGACTCGCGCGGGCCCTCGCCGATTCCGGGGTAAGGCCGGGGGATCACATCGCCCTCTTCTCCTCCAACATCCCGGAGGCGTTCGTTTCGATGCACGCCGCCTACCGCCTGGGGGCGGTGTACACGGTCCTCTTCGCCGGCTTTTCTGTCGAGGCGGTGCGCGAGCGCCTGCGGGATTTCTCCCCCAAGGTCGTCCTCGTAGCCGACGCGACGATTCGCCGGGGCAAGCTCATACCCCTGAAGCCCACGCTCGATGCGGCGATCGAAGGGCTTGGCGTGGAGCGCGTCGTCGTCTTCCGCCGCTTCGGGATCGAGCTGCCCATGGATCCCCACCGCGACATCGCCTACGAGGATTTTGTCTCCGGCATCCCCGCGGAATTCGACCCTGTCCCCGTGGAGGCAAACGCACCCGGTTTTGTGATCTACACGTCGGGCACGACTTCGAAACCCAAGGGACTCGTCCACAGCGGTGTCGGCTTTCTCCTCGGCACGTACGCCAACGTGAAGTGGAGTCTCGCACCGCGCCCCGACGACCGGGTATGGGTGACGGCGGACGTAGGGTGGCTCACGGCACCCATCTTCGGCGTTGTCGGCGGCCTCGCCCACGGGCTCACGCTCGTCCTGTACGAAGGTGCTCCGGATAGCCCAAACCCAGGGCGGTTCTACGATGTGCTCGAGCGTTACCGCGTAAACAAGCTCTTCACGGCACCCACGCTTTTGCGGATGCTCCGCAGGGATGGGGAGAAGTGGATTCACGGGAACGAGCTCCTCGAGGTCATCGCTCTGGTGGGAGAACCCCTCGATCCGGAGACCTTTACCTGGGCGTACGAGGTGCTCGGCCGTAGAAGAGCTTTTGTGAACAATACGTACGGCCAGAGCGAAACCGGCACGGCGTGGGCGTCCAGCATTGTGGGCATTACCGCAACAAAGCCGGGGGCGACGGGGCACGCCTTGCCGGGATACCTCGCAGATGTCCTCGACGACGAGGGCAAGCCGGTGCCGCCTGGGGAAGTGGGGTACCTCGTCCTCAAGAACCCTTTTCCGTCCCTCGCGCGCACCCTCTACAGGGAGCCGGAACGTTACCGAAATCTGTACTTCGGTCGTTTTCCCGGGTACTACTATACGGGGGATGCGGCGGTACGCGACGCAGACGGGATGTTTTGGGTCGTCGGTCGCGTAGACGACGTGATCAACGTCGCCGGACACCGGATCGGGACCATGGAGCTCGAGGCGGCACTTACGGAACACCCGGCGGTTGCGGAAGCCGCGGTAATCGGCGTGCCGGACGCGATCAAGGGAGAGATGCCCTTCGGCTTCGTCGTTCTGCGCCAGGGGTACACGGCCTCCGAGGGGCTCGAACGCGAGCTCATCGAGCGCGTTGCCCGGAGCGTGGGGAGCTACGCGAAACCGAAGCGCGTGGTGATCGTCCCCACGCTTCCGCGGACCCGGAGCGGAAAGATCATGCGCCGCCTTCTCAAGGAGCTCCTCCTCGCGGGCGAGATCCGCGGCGACCTCACCTCGCTCGACAACCCGGATTCCATCGAACGACTGGCCCCGCTCCGCGACGCGTGGTCCCAAAGCCTTTGAAAGCGAGGTCTGCGAGTGTGGAAAAAAACGAGGACGTTCGCATCGGGCTCGTTCTCGGCGCGGGGGGAGTGCGTGGGCTCGCTCACCTCGGAGTTCTCGAGGTCTTGGAGGCGGCGGAGATCCCCGTTTGTTGCATCGCGGGTTCGAGCGCGGGAGCGCTCGTGGGTGCGCTGTACGCCGACGGCCATTCCCCCCGCGAGATTTTCGCCCTGTACCGCCGAACGGATGTGAAGCAGTTTCTCGACTTTCGGCCCTCGCGTTACGGACTTCTGCGCGGGACAAAGATCCTAAAGGCGCTTACGGAGGTATTCGGAGACCGCGATCTCGCCGACTTTCCTCTGCCGGTATTCATCGCGGCTACAGACCTTAAGAGCGGGGAACTCGTCGTCTTCCGCGAGGGTCCCGCCCCCTTGCTTTTGCGGGCGAGTATCGCACTTCCCGGACTCTTAGAGCCCGTCTTCTACGGTCGCTACGTCCTCGTCGACGGGGGAGTCGTCGCCCGCTTACCCGCCGAAGCCTTGAGGGAAGAATCCGTCGACCTCGTCATCGGTGTAGACGTTTCGCCCGCGCCTCCCGTGCGAAACATCCGCCACGTGTACGACGTGCTGGTTCGCACGATGGAGATTTCCGGACACCACCTGATTCGATGCAAGAACCGCGACGTTGACGTGCTCATCCAACCGAATCTCAACGGCGTACGTTCTACGCTCTTCGTCGAAGATCCGGAACGACTGCTCGAGGGGGGGAGAGAGGCCGCCTTGCGAGCGCTTCCCGTGATCCGGAAGAAGATCAAGAAGATAAAAGCTTTAAGAAGGTAAAGACGGAGACCCGCGGCGAACCTCGCGAACTGGACCAAGGGCTTCCGCCGGTATGCGTCCTTCGGGCAACGCGCGGCCTGCGATCGGCCCATCTTTAGTTTACATAATGTCTCTTATCGGACATTGAAACCCGAAGGAAACTGCGCGCCCACGCACCGGCGGGTTTTTGCATTGCCAGAAGTCTCCCGAACCGCTATGCTAGGAACGGTGATCGCCATGACGCTCAGCGAATTTGCCGTGCGCATCGGAACGGCCGCACTTCTCGGCGCGATGATTGGGTTTGAGCGCCAGTGGCGCCAACGCCGAGCCGGTCTCCGGACGAATGCCCTCGTCGCCCTTGCTTCGGCGACGTTCGTCTCGCTTTCCGAACTCGTGCCCGGAGACACGAGCCCGACGCGCATCGCCTCCTACGTGGTGTCGGGAATCGGTTTCCTCGGTGCGGGCGTGATCATGCGGGAGGGCTTCAACGTGCGCGGGCTGAACACGGCGGCGACCCTTTGGGCTTCTGCTGCCGTAGGGGTCCTTGCCGGATGGGGCTTTACGAGCTATGCGGCGCTGGCCGCCGCCTTCGTCGTCCTCACACACGTTACCCTGCGTCCCTTGGGCGCCTACATCGACCGTCGACCGCTGGGCGAAGCCACGGACCTCGACGTCGCCTTCGTCTTTACGGTCGTGTGCCGGGCGAAAGAAGAGTATCGGTTGAGACTCAGGATCATCGAAGAGCTCGCGCGCGAGCGCCTGCGCCTCCTATCCCTTCAGACCACGCCCTACGTCGCGGGCGGGGGCTCCGGTGCAGAGACTTCCTCCCCACTCGCTTCTTCCGACGAGCTCGTGGTCATCGAGGCGGAGATTCGTCACGCAAGCGAAGAAGACCGCCGGGCCATGGAAGGCGTCGCCGAGCGCATCGCCGCCGACCCGGACGTTCGCCGCGTGCGCTGGTACGCACGCGAACATGCACGGGAAGATTGACGTCGCGCCCTCAAAAGACGCCGAGGTCGAGTTTTTGCGACGCCAAGAAAAGGGCGGCAAGGCTCTTGGCGTCGACGAGCTCGCCCCGAGAAACGGCACGGCGAACTTCTTCGGCGTCGAGACGTACGACGCGCAGGATTTCGTCGGGGTCGTCTTGCTGCATACCTACGGGATAGACGGCATCGGAAAAGTAGAGGTCGATCCCCTCGCTCAGCATGCCGGGAGAGGTGTAGATCTTTCCCAAATACGTCCACGTCCCTCCGCCGTACCCCGTTTCTTCGCGCAGTTCCCGCACGGCGGTGGCTTCCGGCGCTTCCCCTTCTTCCCGTTTTCCCGCGGGAATTTCCAGGAGATCGCGCTCCACGGGTTTCCGGTACTGCCTCACGAAAAGGAATTTCCCTTCTTCCGTCCGGGCGAGAATCGCGACGGCGCCGGGATGGACGACGATCTCTCGCGTCGAGCGGTGGCCGCGACAGTTTTCGATTTGGTCCAGGACGACGCGGACGATCTTTCCGTTGTACATCTCGCGCCGTTCCAAGGTGATTTCCGGACACGCGCCTTCGGATGCAGAGCGTTCTATGCCTTCGGAAAGCTCGGCCGCACGGTTTTCCGCGCCATGCGCTTCCCGCCTCGCACGCGCATCGGTTTCGCGCACCGATCATCCCTCCCCGACGAGACGATCTTACCACAGGACATCCGCAAAAGTGGCCATTCGAAAAAACTTTCACGAAAAACCTACTCGCCGCTCGTTTGCAAACAAACGTTCGGAGAGAGATCCCTCCTACGGGTTCGCCCCTCCCGCGTCCGGCGGGTACTGGCGCAGGATGAAGACTTCGACGCGTCGGTTTTTTGCCCTCCCGGCTTCCGTCGCATTGTCGGCGACGGGGCGGAACTCTCCGAAGGCCACCGCGCGCATGTGGTGGGGATCGAGGGAGGGTCCGTAAGTCAAGAGGGCCTTGAGGAAGTTTATGGCGCGTGCCCCCGAGAGCTCCCAGTTGGAGTAGAAGGGCGGGCGGTTGATCGGGACGTTGTCCGTGTGGCCGGCGACGATCACTTCCCGAGGCATCACGCGCTCGAGAAGCTGGGCGACGTGGCGGGCCACTTCCTCCGCCTGAGGCGTGAGCGTGGCGCTTCCCGAAGGGAAAAGGGCCTTCTCGCCGATGGAGAGGAGGAGCCCCTCCTCCGTGAGGCTGGCGGAGAATTCGCCCTCCAGTCCCGTTTCCTTGGCAAACTTTTCTACTTCGGCTTGAATTCCTCGGAGGAGTCGTTCTTCGGCCAGTATCCGCTCGAGTCGCTCTTTTTCTTCGGGAGAAACGACTTCCCCGCTCCCCCCTGCCGGGGCCCCGGGCCCCGCATCGGACTTTCCCCCGCGAGGCGCCGGCGGAATTGCGGGGGGCTGCGCAGGAGGGACGACCTGCGTGTTTTGGAGAACGCCGGGACCGCCTTGCAGGGCGAGGGAAAAGTACTCGCTCAGGGCCGCGAGTCGCTTGTTGTCGACCTGGCTTACGGAAAACAGGACGATGAAGAGGGCGAGGAGGAGGGTGAGCAGGTCGGCGTAGGGGATGAGCCAGAGTTCGCTCGTAGAATGTTCGCCGCTTCTTTCACCTCGTGATGCCGGCCGCTTCACCTTCCTTCACCTCCACACCGCGCCGCTTTGCGGCTTCCTTTTCCCGTTCCCGTGCGGCGCGCACGCTCAAGGGCAAGAAGACGACGAGCTTCTCCTCGATGTTCGTCGGCGACATCCCCGCCTGGAGAGAGAGAATTCCTTCGAGCATGAGGAGTTTGATGGCAACTTCGCGCCTGGTGAGGACGTTTAGCTTGTTGGCAAAGGGATGCCAAAGGACGTATCCCGTAAAGATCCCGAGAAAGGTGGCGATGAAGGCAGAGGCGATCGCCGTGCCGAGTGTGCTCGTATCGTCGATGTGGGAGAGGGCGGCGATGAGGCCGACGACGGCCCCCAAGACACCGAGCGTGGGAGCGTAGGTGCCCGCCTGGGAAAAGATCGAAGCGTAGCGGGCGTGCCGTTCTTCCATCGCTTGAATGTCCTGGAGGAGGGCATCGCGGATGAACTCCATGTCCCGCCCGTCGACGACCATTTTGAGGCCGTTCCGGAGGAAGGGGTCCTCCACTTCCTCTACGTGTGCTTCGAGGGCGAGGATGCCTTCGCGCCGGGCGATGATCGCCCACTCCATAAATTGGTCGATGAGTTTGTTTTCGTCGGGAAAACGGACACCCACGACGACGAACCGGAAAAGCTGCGGGAGGCGCTTCAGCTCGTCCATGGTAAAGGCGTTCAGCGTAACCGCCACCGTGCCGCCGATGATGATCAGGTAGGCGGCGGGGTTGGAAAAGAGCGCCCCGATGGGGACTCCCTTGAGGATCACCCCATACCCGATGGAGAAGACGGCGACGACGAGTCCCAGCACGGTGGAAATCTCCACGGCGCCTCCCCCTTTTTGCGTGTCTCGTGAGGTAGTGGCGAGGGAACGTCGTCGGGGCCCGACCGGAATCTGCACGCTCCCTTCTTTTCTGGAATCGGCGAGAAGGACGAGAAGGTTTAGCCGCGCTTTTTCCCTTCTTGTCTTGGTTCCCGCGGCCGATTCGGTACAATGGACGTGGGGACTCTCCTCCGGAAGGAGCGTACCGCATTGCCCCAAGGGACGCAGATCGTCTTTCACGCCGGCCTGCGGCAGATCGGCGGCACCGTCGTGGAAGTCCGTTACGGGGAAGCTCGCCTCGTCTTCGACTTCGGCTCGGCCTACCGTCCTGCCCAGGCTTTTGCAGAAGCCGAGTTCTTTCCCAACGGGCGCAAGCCCTCCTTGCGCCACCTCCTCCTTCTCCGAAAACTCCCCGCCCTCGACGGCGTGTATCGAAGACGGGATCTGCATTCCTCCTCTTACCCCGATGGAAACGGTTACTCGGACGTCCCCTCTCCCCCACGCGCGGGCAAGGTTGGAAAGTCCCCCGTCCCGTACGAAGAGTGGGGTGGAGAAACCGCCGTCTTCATAAGCCACTTCCACCTCGACCACACGGCGGGTCTTCCCTGGCTGCACCCGAAGGTGCCGATCTACACGAGCGAGGAATCTTTGCGCGTGTGGACGGCGCTTGTCCGCGCCGGACTGGCCGAAGAAGGCGCACCGCACGACCACGAAACGGTCATCCCCATGCCCGAGGAGAGGAGTTTTCGCTTCGGCGACATTCGCTTCTGGGTCCTCTCCGTAGACCACAACGTTCCCGGGGCATCCGCCCTCTTTCTCGAGACGCCGGACCTTCGGCTCGTCTACAGCGGGGACCTTCGTCTGCACGGGAGCAATCCGCAGAAGACCGCCCGCTTTGTCGCCGAGGCGCGCTCCTTCCGCCCCGATCTCCTGCTCCTCGAAGGAACCTCGCTCCCTCCGGAACGAGAACGCGAGGCGTTGCCCCGCGCTCCTCTCTTCGAAAGTGCGCTGGCGAAACGCCTCGCCGAAGTTGCGGCAGACGTCCGGGGTCCCGTACTCGTCCACACGTACGTCCGAGACGCGGAACGCCTTCTCCTCTACGTCGACCTCGCGAAAAAGCTCGGACGAAGGGCGCTGTTGGGCCCCAAGGCCGCCCGGTACCTCTTTTCGCTCGCGGGGAGAAGGGACTTTGCCGTGCTCCGCCTGCCGGAGGAGGAACGCGAGGCGGAGGAAGCGGGGCTCCTTCCTCTACCGCGGGAGCTCCCCCGCGTCGACGTAGTCGATCTGGCCGCGTCTCCGGAGGCGTTCTTTGTGCACATTCCCTGTACCTACCCTGCTCTCCCCCTCGACCTCGCGGAGACCGGAGGGGTGTTTTTCCACAGCGACGGCATGCCCTACGGCCCGCACAACCCCGCGTACGGACCGTGGCGAGAGGCGATCGAGGCGAGCGGTTTTCGGTACGAGGTGGTCCACGCGAACGGCCACGCCGTTCCCGAACACCTCTTTCAGATCGTCCGGGCGATCGCCCCGAAGCGCCTCGTCCCCGTGCACACCTACAACCCCGAACGCTACGCGGAGGTCTTTCCCCACACCTTCTTGCCCGAACACCGCATCCCGTACGGGCCGAAAGATTTCGGGTGCTGACACCTTCTCATTCGAGGATCGCGGAGACACGGTACCCGTCGCCTACCCGGACGACGGTGACGTAGATTTCCGCAAAGCGCCCTTCGGCCCGCCGGTTTTCGTAGCTCAGCTCTCCTCGCGACTGGTCGGGGGAGAACTCAAACCCCCGGAGGCGAAGGCACTCGTCTTTGGGAAAGGTGTACTCGTTCTTTCGGCCCTGAGCGTCTTGAAAGGTCATCTTTCCCGGGGCGATTTCTACACCCGGGGCGACGAGCGTGCGCGCGGTATTCAGATCGCCTCGTGCCATCGCTTCAAAGAGGCGGTGGACGAGGTCGTCCACCTCGTTCCGCAGGTCGTACTCCTTCATCTTGCGCTCGAGGATCTGCTGACAGGATCCCCCCTGTCCCTCGTCGTTTCCGACCTTCGGCGCGGGTTGGGCGGCGGAGGCGTTCGGAGGAGAACCGTCGGATGCCCGATCCTGTTGTTGTGTGGTGGTGCCCTCTCGCACAGGAGCACCACATCCGCCCAAGCTCGCGGAAAGCCCGGACAGGAGCATTCCTCCGAGGAGAAGGGTTGCGAAGAAGGGCGAACGGCGCGGCCGTCCGCGTTCCGCACTCGTCCTCAAGTCCTTATCCTCCCTTGGTTTCGGAGTTTCCCCACCTTCGGGCGTGGAGTTTGGCCGCCCGGCCCTCCCACCCCAACCCCCCCGGCTGGAAGAGCCGCGGTACGCCCCGGGGAAGGTATTCTTGGACGACGAAGTGTTCGGGGTAATCGTGGGGATAGAGGTACCCTTCCCCGCGCCCCAGCCGCTTTGCTCCGGCGTAGTGGGCGTCCCGAAGGTGCGGCGGGACTTCCGCCGCTCCGTGCTCGCGAATCCAGGCGAGGTAGGCCCCTATGGCCCGATAGCTCGAATTCGACTTTGGTGCGAGGGCGAGGTAGGTGGTGGCCTGAGCGAGGGGAATCCTTCCCTCCGGCATGCCGATGCGCTCCACGGCTTCGTAGGCTGCCACCGCGAGGGGGAGTGCGTAGGGGTCGGCATTTCCGACGTCCTCGCTTGCGGCGATGACGAGGCGGCGGGCGATGAAGAGGGGGTCCTCCCCGGCGTCGAGCATGCGCGCGAGCCAGTACAGGGCGGCGTCGGGGTCGGAGCCGCGGATGGACTTGATGAACGCGCTCGTGACGTCGTAGTGGGCGTCTCCGGCGGCGTCGTAGCGCACGGCGGACCGCTGAACGGATTCTTCGGCGTCCGCCAAGGTGATCCGCACGGTCCCGTCTTCGCCTACGCGAGCGGTGAGGGCGGCGAGCTCTAAGGCGTTCAAAAAGCGCCGCGCGTCTCCTCCCGACGTACGGACGAGGTGCGCGAGGGCGTCTGCATCGACGCTAAGTTCCAGGTTCCCCAGTCCCCGGGGATCGCGCAGGGCGCGTTCCGCAAGTTTTCGCAGCGCCTCTTCGGAAAGGGGACGAAGTTCGAAGATGAGGGAGCGAGAGAGAAGCGCACCGCGCAGGGCAAAAAACGGATTTTCCGTCGTCGCGCCGATGAGGATCAGGCTCCCGTCTTCGAGAAAGGGGAGGAGTACGTCCTGTTGCGCGCGATTCCAGCGGTGGACTTCGTCGACAAAGAGCACCGTGCGCCGCCCGTAGAGGCGGAGTTCTTCGCGGGCGGAGTCGATCTCGCGCCGGAGGTCGGTCACCCCCGCCGTTACCCCGCTCAGGGGGATAAAGCGGGCCTTCGTCTTCGCCGCGATCACCCGGGCGAGCGTCGTCTTGCCCGTGCCGGGGGGACCGTAGAGGATGAGCGAGGTGAGGCGATCGGCTTCGATCGCCCGCCGGAGGAGCTTACCTGGAGCGAGGATGTGCTCCTGACCGACGATCTCGTCGAGCGTTTGCGGCCGAAGCCGCTCGGCTAGGGGGACGCGGTCGCTGTCAGGTTCGCGAAAGTCGAAGAGGTCCATGGCCTTCACCTTTCTCGACGTGGAGAAAGCGGAAAAGGAGCCTTCTGCCTACAAGGATACGGTACACTTAAAGAAGAAGGCAATTCCGTAAAGGTGCGCAGATTGGAGTGGACAACCGGGGTGCCCCGAGACGAGGAACAGAGGTGACGTGCGATGTTTTCGCGCGAAAAGATCCGGGAGCTTCTCACGTACCCGGGACGCGACGTTCTTTCCCTCTACGTAGACGTAGACCCGACGCGTCCGGAAAACGCCCGGGCCAACCCCGCGTACCGCGTGTGGGCGAAGACGGCACTCCGCGACCTCGTTCGTTCCTTTGCGGAAATCCTCCCGAAGGACGAACACAAAGTACTCGAGGAACGCGCGGAACGCCTCGTGGAACGCGTCGAGCTCCTTCGCCCGGGCGGTCGGACGTACGTCCTCTTTCAGGGGCGCGATTGGGAAGAAGAGTGCACCTGCCAGGCGCGCCTGCGAGAAAACTTCGTCCACTACGGAGCTCCTGCCGTCGTCCCCCTCCTCTGGCTCCTCGAGGAGTACGCCCGCGCGGGGATCGTTCTCGTAGACCACCACCAGGCGCGTTTCCTCACCGTCCAATTGGGTCTTACGGAGTCCGTAGACGAGGAGTTTTTGTACGTCGACGCATCGGAATTTCCCGAATACGACGTGCGTTCGACACCTATCCTCGAAGCCCACGGTGCGCGCGTCGTGAAGGGAAGCTTTAGCGACGTCTTCGACCGGCGCGTCGACGCCCACGTAGAACGCTTCTGGCGCGATGTCGCGGAGAGGCTGGAGCGATTCGTCGCAAAGGAAGCCCCCGTCTTCGTCCTCCTCGGGGGTGAAGAGCGGGCGCGTTCCTTCCTCCTCGAGGCCCTGCACCCGAAGACGAGGACGAAGGTCCTCGCCGAAAACCCGGGCATCGGGGTCGGCGCTCCCGAACGCGACATCCTCCTCGCCGCCAAATCCATTCTCGAACGGGCGGAAAGGGAGCACGAGTATCGTCTGGTCGAACAAACCCTGGAAGAACTCCACAAGAACGGCCGCGCCGACGCCGGTCGGGAAAACGTACTCAACGCCGTGCGCCTCGGACGGGCGCACACCGTCCTTGCCGCCTGGCCCATCGCCGGAAACATCCGCGTCTGCCCCTCGTGCGGTACGTACTTCGACGCCGAGCTCGCGCAACTCGCCGCCTGCCCGTACTGCGGGACGGCCCTCGTCGAACGCTCCTTCGCCACCTCTCTCCTGCGCGAAGCCTACCTCCACGACACGGAAGTTGAGCTCGTCACGGGACGGGCGGCGGAAAGGCTCGCACCCTACGGCGGCGTAGCGGTCACGCTGCGCTACTCCTGAGGAGAAACGCGCGCGTCCTGCGCCCCTTCCCCGGGGGAAAACCCGAAGAGAGCTTCGAGGTTTTTCCCGAGGGTTTGTGCGACGACGCTCTTCGCCGTCTCCACCGCGTCCCCGTCGTCGGCGCTGAGCACGCGCGAGATTTCCTCCACCTTGCGCGCCACGGTGTAGGTGTCCTCGTCCACGAGAAGGACGGGGACGCTTCTTTCTTCGGCGCGCACGAGCACGCGCACGTCGGGCTCGATTCCCCCGCTCAAGATGAGGAGGGAAAGGTCTGCCTCCAAAGCGGCGGCGGCGAGGTCGGTGCGGTCGCCGCCGGTGATCACCGCGACGTTCGAAAAGCGGCGGAAGTAGGAGAGGGCCCGCTCGGGCGTCATCGCGCCCACGAGCACTTGTTCCACAGGGCGATCGAGGGGCCCCGTCTCGTACACCTTGCCGCCGAGGACGGAGGCAAAGACGCGCGCCGTAGGGGCGCTGAGCGCCGGCGTATACGGTACGGACCCGAGGACGGGGATTCCCCTGCGGGCCAGGATTGGTCGGTAGATCTCTTCGATTCGCGACTCTTCGTGCGGCCGGACGGCGGAAAAGACGATCCCCGCCCAAGGAAGCCCGCGTTCTCGCCCGCGTTCGAGGTAAAAGACGGCCTCGTCCACGGCGTCGTCGCCGTCCTTCGGGCGAACGACGTAGGCGAGGTGCGCCCCGAGTTTTTCGCCCAGGGTGAGGGAGTCGCCGCCGAAGGCCGCCAACCGGTGCGGCCGTCCCGGCCCGTCGACGAGGAGGACGGCCGACCCGGCGGTCCGTCCCGCTTCTTCCACGCGGGCGAGCATTTCCTCGACCTTCCGCGCAAACTCCTCGACGTCGGTCGGGAAGGCGTGCACGCCGAGGACGAGGGGGGCCAAGGCCGACGGCGGTTCGGGCAGGCCCAGCACGCGCCCCATGAGGAGGGCGTCGGCGTCCACTCCTTCGCCGCCGAAGGCGAAGCCGACGGGCTTCAGGTAGCGGACGTCCATCCCCCGCTCCCTCAGGTAGAGAGCCGTGCCCAACAGGAGGGCCGTCTTGCCGCTCCCCGGCCTACCCAAGACGAGGAGGCTTCGGACCCGGGACTGCGCCGGGGCGGATTCCCGTCTTACCTTCGTCTGCGCTTCGTGGTTCATCGCTTCCCGTTACCCCCTTTGGTTTCCGCGCCGCCCGGCCGGGGACGAAACATCGCGGGGAAACGCCCCCGAACTTTCTCCGACGTTTCGTTCCTCGTGGAGAGCGAGCTTGGCATCGACCACCCACGCTCCGTCCGGGGAGACGAACACGGGGTTGAGGTCGAGCTCCAGCACTTCCGGGAGTTCCCGCAAGAGGTCGGCCACCCGGGCGATGATCCGGTGTAGAGCCGGGAGGTCGGCCGGCGGTTCTCCGCGAAATCCCCGCAAGAGTCGATAGAGTCGGGTTTCCCGGACGATCTCCTCCACGTCTCGCTCCGTGAGCAGCTCGACGAGGCGGTAGGCGACGTCCTCGAGAAGGTTCACGAATACCCCGCCCATGCCGGCAACGAGAAGCGGGCCAAAGGTGGGGTCCCGCATCCCGCCGACGAATACCTCGTGACCGCGGGCGAGCATCTTCTGCACTTCCACGCCGTAGAGGAAGGCATCTGGGGCGTGGTGGGCCGCCGCATCCACGATCTCGCGGAAGGCCCGTTGCACCGCTTCGCCGTCTGCGAGGCCAAGCCGCACCCCGCCGACGTCCGATTTGTGGAGGATGTCCGGAGAGGCAATCTTGAGGGCGACGGGATACCCGAACTCCTCGGCGATCGCCGCCGCTTCCCGAGCCGTGCGCGCGAGGCGGGTGGGCGCCACGGGGATCCCGAAGGCGGCGAGGGCCTCGAGTACCTCGCTCGAGAGGAGGACGCGACGTCCCTCCGCGCGGGCGCGGGCAAAGACCGCCTTTGCGCGTCGGACGTCCCCCTCCCCCAACAAGCGGTGGCGCGCGGGAGAATCCCAAAGCGTCGGCGTTTGGGAGCGTGTGCGCAGTTCCTCGTAGGCGACGAGCCGGATCCACGCCTCCGCCGCGGCCTCAGGGAAGGTGTAGACGGGAATCCGGGCCTCCCGCAGGAGGCGAACGCCCGCCTCCATCGCTTCCCCGCCCATGAAGGCGGCGGTAAGGGGAAGGTCGAAGCGCTCGACGGCTTTCGCGAGGACCTGCGCGGTCTTCTCCGGCTCGGCCGTCGCCGTCGGGCAGACGATCGCCACGATGCCGTCCGTCTCCGGGTCCCGGGCGAGGATTTCTGCCGCCCGCGCATAGCGATCCGCCCGGGCGTCCCCCAGGACGTCCACGGGGTTGAGCACGCTTGCCTCCGGCGGCATTGCTTCGCGCAGTGCGCGGATCGTGCCGCGGGCGAAGGAGGCGAGCTCCAGCCCGCGCGCCGCGAGGGCGTCGCTCGCGAGGATTCCTCCACCGCCCGCGTTCGTGAGGACGGCCACCTTTTTCCCCTTGGGGTAGCGCGGGGATAAAAACGCCCACGCAGCGGCAAAGAGCTCTTCCAGGGAATTTACCCGCAGGACTCCGCTCTGCCGAAAAGCCGCCTCGTAGGCGCGGTCGGAACCCGCAAGGGCGCCCGTGTGCGAGGCGGCGGCGCGGGCGCCGGCGTCGCTCCGGCCGCTCTTGAGGACGACGACGGGCTTTTCCTGTACGGCCCGGCGGGCCACTTCGAGGAAGCGCCTTCCGTCCCGCACATCCTCGAGGTAGAGGAGGATCACGCGCGTGTGCGGGTCTTCCGCCAACGCCGCCAGGGCGTCGGATTCGTCCACGTCGGTCTTGTTTCCGAGGCTCAGAAAGCGCGAAAAACCCATGCCCTCCTTGCGCGCCCAGTCGTGGATCGCGAGGAGGAGGGCACCGCTCTGGGAGACGAAGGCGACTTCCCCGCGGTTGGGAAATCCTTCGGCAAACGTGGCGTTGAGCGGCGTGTGGGTGTCCACGACGCCGACGACGTTGGGCCCGAGGAGGCGCATGGAATAGCGCCGCACGACCTCCAAGAGCGCCGCCTCGCGGCGCGCCCCTTCGGAACCCGTCTCGCGAAAGCCGGCGCTCAGGACGACGAGCCCCTGCACCCCCGCCTTCCCTGCCTCTTCGGCCACGTCTACGACGGCGGGGGCGGGAACGGCGACGACGGCGAGGTCGATCGGTCCTTCCGCAGCGGCTTCGGCGAGGCTTTGTGCTACGGGTAAGCCGCGGATTTCCCCGCCCTTGGGGTTTACGGGCGCGATCCGGCCGGCGTAGCCGCTTTCCTGAAGGTTTTGCACGACGATGTGCCCGATCTTTCCAGGAACGTGCGACGCACCGACCACGGCCACACCCCGCGGCCGAAAGAACACGTCGAGCATAGGCGTTCCGCGTTCCCGGACGGCGTTTTCCGTGCGTTCCATTGCCAGGCTCCCTTCCCCACCCCGTCGTTCGCTCGGGAGGTCCTTCCCCCGTTCGGTCTCCTCAAGGACGTCGCTTCCCCTGCGAAAACGCCGCGGATGGCTCACTTCCCCCACTCGTCGAGCGAGCGGAAGGTGTACCCTTGCGCGCGCACCGCGTCGATGATCCGGGGCAATCCTTCCGCGTTGTCGCGGGACACGCTGTGGAGGAGGATCACGGCTCCCGGGTGCAGCTGCTCGAGGACCTGACGCACGGCATGGTCGCCCCCGTGTACGACCTTCGGGTCCCAGTCCTTGTACGCGATCGACCAAAAGACCGTGGTCATCCCGAGGTCGCGCGCCGTGGCGAGCGTCTTCTCGTCGAAGATCCCCCGAGGAGGGCGAAAGAACCGGATCTCCGCCCCCGGAACGACCTCGCGTACGGCGGCGTTCAACTTTTCCAGGTCCGCGCGGATCTCCGCCGCGCTCATGCGGCTCATGTCCGGGTGGCGGTAGGAATGGTTTCCAACGATGTGCCCTTCCTGCGCCATGCGGCGGACAAGCTCCGGCTGCGACTTCACGTAGTGCCCCGTGACGAAGAAGGCGGCCGGAACGTCCTTTTCGCGCAGGACGTCGAGGATCCGAGCCGTATAGCCGTTCTCGTACCCGTTGTCGAAGGTGAGGTAGACGACCTTTTTCCCCGACGGATCGTAGAAGCGCGCGCCGAAGCGTTCGACGAGGTCTCGGAATCCTTCTTCGTCGATGGAAGGCGGATTTCCTCCCTTTGCCTTTTTAAACCCCCAGCTGAAGGCTTCGACGCCCGGGTCGCCCTCCCCGCGCGTTTCGGAAGAAAGCGCAAAGACCGCTCCGGCCGAGGAGAACCACGCAAGGACAAACGCGAGGAGGAAGACGCCGATCGCGCCCGCCCGGGGCTTGCAATTCTCTTTTCCCCGCCTCTTTCGGAGAAGCTCGGAGTGCGCGTGTTCCCTCACCTGAACTCCCTCCCTCGGTTACGCGTCGACCACCCATACGTTCTCCCAAAGTTCGTGCGGCCATTCCCGCCGGAGCGGTCCGACGCGGGGAAGACGACGGCCGAAGGAGGACCATGCGTTCGAGGACGACGCCCGCGAAAAAGGCGGCACGCGCGTGCCGCCCGTCGGTCTCTCGCGAGAAACGACCGGATCTTCTCCGAGGGCTTCGGCGGTCTCCGAGGGCTTCAGCGGTCTACGGCCCGAAAGCCGCGCACCTGTCCGTCGCCCCGGACGACGTACTTGTACGAAACGAGTTCGCGCGGCCCTACCGGCCCGCGGGCGTGGAGTTTTTGGGTCGAGATCCCCATTTCCGCGCCGAAGCCAAACTCTCCGCCGTCCGTAAAGCGCGTCGAGGCGTTGTGGTACACCGCCGCGGCGTCGACGGCCGCGAGGAAGGCCTCCGCCGCTTCCCGGTCTTCGGCGACGATCGCCTCCGAGTGCCCCGTCCCGTAGCGGGCGATGTGGGCCAGTGCCTCGTCGAGCCCGTCTACCACGCGCACGGCGAGGATGAGGTCAAGGTACTCCGTCTCCCAGTCCGCCTCCGTCGCCTCGCGGACGGAAATTCCGTGCGACCTTAGGATGCGTACGCTCTCCGGGCAACCTCTGAGCTCGACACCCGCGTCGACAAGGGCTCGCCCGGCTTCGGGGAGCCACGCCTCGGCAATTTCCCGGTGGACGAGGAGAGTCTCCAGGGCGTTGCACACGGCGGGGCGGTCCGTCTTGGCGTCCACGACGATCCGCGTGGCCTTGGCGAAGTCCGCTGACCGGTCCACGAAGAGGTGGTTGTTCCCTACGCCCGTCTCAAGCGTGGGGACCTGCGCGGTGCGCACGACGTACTGGATGAGCCCGTGGCCGCCGCGGGGGATGGCCAGGTCCACGAGCCCCCGGGCGGTGAGCACCACCTCGACGAGCTCGCGATCCGTCCAAGGAACGACGACGGCGGACTTTTCCGGAAGTCCCGCCGCGCGAAGCCCTTTTTGCAAGCTTGCGGCGATAGCCACGTTGGACCGGTGCGCCTCCCGTCCTCCCCGCAGGACGACGGCGCTGCCGCTCTTTAGGGCGAGCCCCGCCGCGTCGGCGGTGACGTTGGGGCGCGATTCGTAGATGATGGCGATCACGCCCAGCGGTACGGGGACGCGTTCGACGAGAAGGCCGTTCGGCCGCGTCCACATCTCCCCGCGCGGCGCGAGTGGATCGGGGAGGTCCACAAGAGCCCGAAGCCCGTCGGCCATGGCGCGAATGCGACCGGGGTTGAGCATGAGCCTTTCCTTGCGCGGCGCGTCGAGCTCCATCTCCTCCGCGAGCCGCAAGTCTTCGGCGTTTGCGGCGAGGATCTCGTCCCGATCGGCTTCCAGGGCGTCCGCCATGGCGGCGAGGGCGCGCTGCCGCGTGGCGTGATCGGCCCGTGCGAGGACGGCGGACGTGGCTTTGACTTCCCGCAGAAGCGCGCGGAGCGCTTCCCGCTTTTCTTCCAAGGACGGTTCGGGTCCCCCGAGTTCGGAGCGGTGCATGGAATCTTTCCCTCCTTCGACGTTTCTCCTCGCTCCTCGTACCGGCACGGTACCTTTACGCGTCGGAGGGGGCGTTGGCGACCCTCTCGACAAGGACGAGTTCGTCGCGGTGCACTACCTCCGGCAACCGGGCAACGCTCTGTCCCGTAGCCTTTCTCTGGAGAAGGAGGCGGAGCTCTTCGCTCGCGTAGCGAACGAGCCCCTTGGCCACCGGAAGGCCGTCTTCGGAGACGACGAGGACCACGTCGCCTTCTTCGAACGTACCCTCGACCCGACGAACCCCGGGCACGAGGAGGCTCTTCTTTCCGCGCACGAGCGCGTCCACCGCGCCGTCGTCGACGACGAGCGTGCCGCTCGGGCGGGCGACTGCCTGCAGCCACCGCTTCTTTCCGCGCGGCGCCGGACGACGGTGAAAAAGGGTTCCCACGGGTTCACCTGCGAGAAAGCGGCCAAGCCGCCCCTCGCCCGCGCGGAGAACGACGAGATCCACCCCCATGCTCGTGGCGATGTGCGCCGCCTCGAGTTTGGTCCGCATGCCGCCCGTGCCTACGGAGGTGCCCGCGCCTTCCGCGAGCGCCCAGATTTCCGGCGTGAGTTCGTGAACCTCCGAGATCAGGCGCGCGTCCGGGTGCAGGCGAGGATTTTGGTCGTAGAGACCTTCTACGTCCGTGAGGAGGGCGACGAGGTCGGCGGTGATGGCGCCGGCGAGCGCTGCGGCGAGCGTGTCGTTGTCCCCTACGCGAATTTCTTCGACGGCCACGGAATCGTTCTCGTTTACGATGGGGAGAATTCGATGCCGAAGGAGCGTTTCCAAGGTGTTGGACAGGTGGACGTAGCGACGCCGGTCGTCGAGGTCGTCGCGCGTGAGCAGAATCTGCCCTACGGCGAGGCCGCGTTCGGCAAAACATTCGGCGTAGGCCTTCATGAGCTGCGTCTGACCGACGGCGGCCGCCGCCTGTTTTTCCGGCAGCGTGAGGAGGTCGCGCCGCCAGCCGAGGAGAAAGGCGCCGAGGGCGATCGCCCCCGAAGACACGAGGATCACCTCGTGTCCGGTGCGCACGGCGTCGGCGACGTCTGCCACCACCTGTTCGAATTTCTCGTACCGAAGTTCCCCCCGCTCGTCCGTGAGGCTGTGCGTTCCCACCTTGACCACGATGCGCCGGTACGCTCGGATGAGCTCCCTGCCCACGCGTCGTTTTCCTCCCACCCGTGCGAAACGACTTTTCCCACGCACTTTTTCCCAATGTACTGCTTCGCCGAAACGGCGTCAACGGTCGTCGTCTTCCGAGGCGCGTGCCTCTTCTCCACACCTGCGGTATCATGAAACAAGGAGTCGACGACCTTACCCGGCACCCAAAATTTCGCGTTCGAGACGCGAAGGTACGACGTTTTCGGCACGCCAAGACCCTCGCCTTTCCGGACACAAGGGGGAACCCGAGGTGGACTTCTTTTTTAGCCTTTTCTGGTTGTTTTTTCTCCTCACCGCCATCCTCCCCATGTTCCATCAGCGGTGGATCGAGCTGCAACGGACGGAACTCATGCGCAGACTCGAAAAGAAGCGGCGCTCGCGCTTGATCACCCTCATCCACCGCCAAGAAGCCTTGAGTTTCTTGGGGATTCCGATCACCCGCTACATCGACATCGAGGACTCCGAACAGGTACTTCGCGCGATTCGCCTCACGCCACCCGACATGCCCATAGACGTCATCCTCCACACTCCGGGCGGACTCGTCCTCGCCGCCGAACAGATCGCCTACGCCCTTGCGAAGCACCCCGCCAAGGTCACCGTATTCGTACCGCACTACGCGATGTCCGGCGGCACGCTCATCGCCCTCGCCGCGGACGAGATCGTGATGGACGAAAACGCGGTCCTCGGCCCGGTCGACCCGCAACTCGGAGAATACCCGGCGGCGAGCATCCTCAAAGTGATCGAAGCCAAGCCCCTGGAGACCATCGACGACCGCACGCTCATCCTCGCGGATGTCGCGCAGAAGGCCCTGCGCCAGGTACGGACGAGTTTGTACGAGTTGTTGCGGCGCAAGATGCCGGAAGAAAAGGCGGATGCCCTCGCCCGTCTCCTGAGCGAAGGGCGATGGACGCACGACTACCCGATCGGCGTCGAAGAGCTTCGGGCCCTGGGGTTTGAGATCCAAACAGATCTCCCGCCGGAGATCTACCGCCTCATGGAGCTCTATCCCCAGCCTGCGGGACGCCGACCTTCCGTCCAGTACATCCCCCTCCCCTACGAAAAGCCGTACGAGCGCCCAAAGTCCCCCCGCTGAGCTTTCGGTCTCCGGCGCGGTCCCGCCGAAGGGCGCCGTTGCGGGCACCGCGGATTTTCCCCGCACGCCGGCGCATATACCTGAGACATGCCGAGACCACGCGGTCGTCGCGCGTGCGGAGGGACTGCGGTGAACGAAGCGGCGTTCTTCCTGTTGAGCGTGCTCACCGAGATCGACAACGCCTTCGTCCTCCTCGCTTTTTTCCGCCGCTACTTCCCCCTTCGCCCTTCCGCCCTCCTCGCGGTGGTCCTTGGATTTTCCTTTCTCCGGACCGCCTACGGGCGGGCGTTTTCGTTTGTCCTAACGCTCCCGTACGTACCCTTTGCCGCAGGCCTTCTCGCGTGGCTTCTCGCGGGGAACTTGCTCTTCGCCCGAGACGAGCGGCCGGAGCTTTCCGTCGTCCAGCGCATCCTGCGGGCGCTCACCACCCTCGTCGCCCTCGACTTCGTACTCGGGATCGACCAGCTCCTCGTCGCCCAGGCCTTTGCCGTCAAAGGGTGGACCTTCTTTGCCGTCACGGCGACGAGCCTCGCCCTCACCCTCTTCCTCGTGCGCCTCTTCCCGAGGGAATTCGCCACGTCCCCGTGGATTTCACGCCTCGCCGCCCTTTTCCTTTGGCTTGCCGGCACCAAACTCCTCCACCACGGGATGTCCAGCTTCTCGCCTGTGGAAATTCCTTCTTTTTGCACGCCTCCGGTCGGAACCATCCTCAGTTTTGGGGTATATTTGGCTTTGGTTGTGCTTTCTTCCCTGCGCCGACGCAGCAGAACACCTTGAGTTCGCGAGAAAGGACGAGAAAGGAGACGAAGCACGTGTCGCGACCGACGGTATTCCGCCGCAAGTCGATCGAGTGGGCGAAGTCCTTGGCAGAGGAGGAAGGTCACCGCCTTCGGCGCGAACTCGGACCCGTGCCTCTCTTTTTCTACACGATCGGCGCGGTCATCGGGGCGGGGATCTTCGTACTTCCCGGAACGGTGGCCGCCCACGATGCAGGACCGGCCGTACCAATCTCCTTCCTCATCGGCGGCATCGTCACGCTCGCCGTCGCCCTCATGTACGTCGAATTTGCCGCCATGGTGCCCGTAGCCGGGAGCGCCTACACGTACACGTACGTGAGCCTCGGAGAGATCTTCGCTTGGATCGTCGGCTGGGATCTCATCTTCGAGTTCACGGTGATCGTCGCCACCGTGGCGGTAGGCTGGAGCGGATACGTGAATTCCCTGTTCAACGCCTTGGGTTTCCCCCTGGGAGAGGCACTCACCCGCAACCCCTTCGAAGGCGGCGTGGCCAACCTCCTCGCGGCCCTGGGTGTCATCCTTGTCGCCGCGATCGCGCTCCGGGGAATTCGCCTCGTCGGTCAGGTGAGCGAGGGACTCACGTGGCTCAAGCTTCTCGCCATCCTCACCTTCCTCGGCGTGGGGGTTGTCCACATCCGTCCGGAAAACTGGCACCCCTTTCTTCCGTTTGGTTGGGAGGGCGTGCTCCGCGGCGCGGCCTTGACTTTTTTCGCCTACACGGGCTTTGACGGCGTCACGGCGGTTCTCGAAGAAGTCAAGAACCCCGACCGCACGATCCCCCGCGTCCTCCTTTCGGCCATCCTGGTCATCGTCGCCCTTTATGTCGGAGTTGCCGCCGTGCTCACCGGTGTCGTGCCCTTCTCGCGCTTGGACGTCCCCAATCCCGTGGCCTTCGCCTTCCGGGAAATGGGGCTTCCCGCGGGAGAGGGACTCATCGCCCTGGCGATCCTCTTCGGCCTGCTCGCCACGATGCTCGCCAACGGGACAAACGGAAGCCGCATCCTCTTCGCCATGGCTCGCGACGGTCTCTTGCCGGAATTCTTGAGCCGCGTGCACGCGAAGACGCGCACGCCGTACGTCGCCGAGAGCTTCGTCTTCGGAACGGCAGCGCTGCTCGCCACGTTTTTCCCCGTACACACCCTTGCAGAACTCGCGAACATCGGCGGCCTTTCCGCCTTCTTCCTCACGACGCTCAGCGTCCTCGTCCTCCGGGTGACGCGTCCCGACGCCAAACGCCCCTTTCGCGTACCGGCCGTCTGGCTCGTCGGCCTCGTCGGCCTCGTGGGAACGGCGACGCTCATCTTGAGCCTTCCGTGGGTGACGTTCGTCCGTTTCGGAGTCTGGCTCCTCGTTGGGCTTGTCGTCTACGGGGTGTACGGCTTTCGCCACGCCCGCGCGGGCTAGGAGTCCTCTTCCGCTCCCCCGGCGAAGATTTCCTCCACGGCAGCCAAAATGTCGTCCGTGAGCCGAACTTCGAGCGCTCCGAGGTTTTCTTCGAGCTGCTCCGGGCGACTCGCCCCGACGAGGGCGCTCGTCACTTCCGGGCGGCGAAGAACCCAGGCCAGGGCGAGCTGGGAAGGAGTTACCCCCGCATTCCGTGCGAGCGCGGCAAAGCGCTCCACGCGGCGCAAGGTAACCTCGTCGAGGTAGCGCTCCACGACGCCGCGCATCCGGGGGTCGGCAGCCCGAGAAGACGGAGGCGGTGCTTGCCCGGGACGGTATTTCCCCGTGAGAACGCCTTGGGCCAGGGGAGAGTATACGACCACGCCCAGTCCCTGCGACCGCGCGTAGGGCAGGACGTCGCCCTCGATGTCCCGGCGGAGGAGGTTGTACTCGGGTTGATCCACCGCGATCGGGTGAAGGAGGAGCTTTTCCGCGAGGTCACGCGCGGCCTTTAGCTGTTCTACGCTCCACATGCTCACGCCGATGTAGAGCACCTTTCCCGCACGCACGAGGTCGTCGAAGGCGCGGAGCGTCTCCTCGAGGTCGGTCTCGGGGTCAAAACGGTGGGCGTAGTAGACGTCCACGTACTCGAGGCCGAGGCGGCGAAGGCTCGCGTCGATCGACTCCACGATGTGCTTGCGCGAAAGCCCGCGCTCCGTGACCGTCTCTCCCGTAGGCCAATACACCTTGGTCGCGAGCACGTACGTCTCACGGGGAAACGCGCGGAGGGCGTCGCCGACGATGCGCTCCGCCTCACCCCGGGCGTACACGTCCGCCGTATCGAAGTGGTTGACTCCGAGCTCGTACGCCCGCCGGATCGTGCGAATCGCCGTCTCGCGATCCGTCTTGCTCCCGTAGGTAAACCAGCTTCCGAGGCCGATGGCGCTCAACTTAAGCCCGCTCTTCCCCATGCGACGGTACTCCAACCTCCTCGCCTCCTCCGGAAATCCTCTGGGAGCGTCTGGCATACGCCTCGCTTCCCATTGTCCGTCCTTCTCCCGGAAAAAGTCCAGCGGCAAAGGCAAAGCGGCGGGCAAGCGCGTGATTGCCCGCCGCTTATTCTCCCTGAAAACCGAGAGGAGCTCCTCGCCGCGAATCCGGGGAGCTGCCTGCGCCCGAACTTCCGAATCGCGGCCGGAGCAGGCGTCGCCTCAGTTCCCGTAGCGCACCTGCGCCGGCACGACAGCTCCCTTGTACTTCGTCTCGATGTACTCCTTGACCGCCGGAGAGAGAAGCACCTCGGCGAGCTTCTGAATCCTCGGGTCGTCTTTGGAGTCCGGCCGCACGGCCAGGACGTTTACGTACGGAGAGGACGAGTCTTCGAGAAAAATCGCGTCCTTCAGCGGGTTAAGCCCCGCCTGGAGGGCGAAGTTCGTGTTGATGAGGACGAGGTCGATCTTCGGATCGTCGAGCGCCTTGGGGAGCATCGCCGCGTCCATCTGGTGGAACTTGATGTTCTTGGGATTCTCCACGACGTCGGTGATCTGGGCCTTTGCCCCGACGCCTTCCTTGAGCTTGATGAGCCCCTGCCGCTCGAGGAGGAGGAGCATGCGCCCTACGTTCGTCGGGTCGTTCGTGATGGCTACGACGGCGTTGTTGGGAAGGTCGTGGGCGTTCTTGTACGCCTTGCCCTTTGCCACGTACGCCCCCATGGGTTCGATGTGGACGCCCACGAGGGGAATGAGGTTATATCCCTTTTCCTGGTTCGTCTGCTCGAGGAAGGGAAGGTGCTGGAAATAGTTGGCGTCGAGTTCCTTTTCGTAGAGCTTCTCGTTGGGTTGGACGTAATCCTGGAAGATCACGACCTTGAGGTCGATGCCCTCTTTGGCCAGTTCCGGCTTCACGACGTCGTTGAGGATCTCTGCGTGCGGAACCGCCGTTGCCCCTACGGTGAGCGTCTTCGACGAAGCCGTACCGCCTCCACCGCAGGCAGAGGCGCCGAAGAGGAGTACCGCCACCGCGAGCGCGATTCCGAGGACGTGCTTCTTCACCCCAACCCCCTCCTTGTTTCGTGACGAGTTTGTGCGGTTTCCGCCGCATCCCCGCATCTTCGGCGATCGCCCCCTTTGGGCACCCTAAGCCACACCCAGACGCGGGCGGGCGAAACCTTGCGGTATGTATGGAGACCCCGCACAGAGGCGGCGGGATTCCCAACTCCATCGAAGGTTTACCTACCGATCTCCAGGTGCGGCCGAGAGCCGCCTACCTCCGGTCGACGGCGCGGACGAAACGGTCGCCGAGCATCTGGACGACTTGCACGATGAGGACGAGGATCACCGTGGTGACGAAGAGCGTGTCCGTCTGGAAGGAGTTGTACCCGTAGTTCCAGGCCATCGCCCCCAATCCTCCGCCGGCCACGAGACCCGCCATGGCGGAAAAGCTCACGAGCGACACCGCCGTGACCGTCACTCCGGAGAGGATTCCCGGTAGGCTTTCGGGGATGAGGACGCGGGTGACGATGGCGAAGTCCGTGGCACCCATCGCCTTGGCGGCTTCGATCACCCCGCGGTCCACCTCGCGCATCGCGCCTTCCACGAGACGGGCGAAGAACGGAGCGGTTCCCAGGGTGAGGGAGATCACCGCCGCGTTCGTCCCGAAGCTCGTCCCGATGAGGAAGCGCGAGAGGGGGATCGTCCAGAGGATGAGGACGATGTACGGAACGGAGCGGAAGACGTTGACGACCACACCCAGGGCGTGGTAGAGCACCGCGTTTGGACGTAGGTGGCCGGGGCTTGTGATGAGGAGGACCACACCCAGAGGCAGTCCGATGAGGACGGCGAGGAAGAGCGAAAGCCCGACCATGTAGATGGTCTCAACGGTGGCCTGGACGATGAGCGGCCAGTTCTGGCTCACGTGGGGAAACGGCAAGGCGGCTCACCTCCTCTCTAGGGACGTCCCGGAGCTCCCGAGCGTCGAGGATCTCCACCCCAACCCCCTCCCCTTCCAAAAAGGCGCGGGCGCGGGCGATCTCCTCTTCCCTCCCGATCCACTCCGTGTAGAGCACCCCGTACGAGCCGCGCTTGAGGCGGCGGACCTGACCCTGGAGGATGTTCACCTCGAGGTCGAAATTCCGAAGGAGTGCGGATAGAAGGGGACGGTTGGCGCTTTCCCCGACGAACACGAGGCGGACGACGGGACCGCGCAAGGCGTTCGGATCCACGGCGGCGAGCGCTCCCCCTTCGATTCCTTCCCGGAGTAGGGCCCGCGTCACGGGCGAGCGCGGCCGCGCGAACACCTCCGCCACCTCCCCCACCTCCTGAACCACCCCGCGGTCGAGGACGGCGACGCGGTCGGCGACCTTTTCGATCACGGACATCTCGTGCGTGATGAGCACGATCGTCAGCCCGAAGCGCGCGTTGATTTCCTTGAGGAGTTCGAGGATTGCGTCCGTCGTATTCGGGTCGAGGGCGCTCGTCGCCTCGTCGGAAAGGAGGACGTCGGGAGCGTTGGCGAGCGCCCGGGCGATCCCCACGCGCTGCTTTTGCCCGCCGGAGAGCTGGGAAGGGTAGCGGTCGCGGTGCTCCGCAAGGCCCACGAGTTCCAAGAGCTCGAGGACTCGTTCGCGCGCCTTCTTCCGCGGCCAGCCTGCGATTTCGAGGGGAAAGGCTACGTTTCCGAAGACCGTTCGCGACCAGAGGAGGTTGAAGTGCTGAAAGATCATGCCGATCTTCATCCGCCGGCGGCGGAGCTCTTCGTCGCTCAATCGAGTCATTTCGACGCCGTCAACCCACACTTCACCCCGCGTAGGGCGCTCGAGGAGGTTGATGAGCCGGATGAGCGTGCTCTTCCCCGCCCCGCTGTGGCCGATGATGCCGAAGATCTCGCCGCGGGTGATTTCCAGGTTGACGTCCCTGAGGGCCTCGACCTGAACGCCGCCGGGAAGCGTGTACGTCTTGGACACGTCGACGAGGCGGATCACGCGTACACCTCCTTTCGAAACTCCGTTTTCTCCTTCGCCGCCCGCGGGGAAAGCTCGGCGGTTCGCAACGCGGCGTCACGATGCCCCGCACCGCCCAAAACTCGCCCGCACGCCCGACCCCGCAAAAGAGCAGAAAAAGGCCCCTTTCTGGGATCAGAAAGGGGCCTTTGCAGGCATCCCCGAACCTTATCTCCCAGAACTCCGCCGTCCTGCGGGAATTGGCACCGTGCCGCGGCCCTGGCGCGGCCGGTTGCCGGGCTTCATCGGGCCCGTCCCTCCGCCACTCTGGATAAGGTCGGACGTGCTTTTTCGGTTGGAAAGGAACCATTCGTTCTCCTGGGTCGCCTCGCACGCGCTTTGCATCGATTGTACGCGGAGGAACGCGAGGAGTCAAGGGGGAGACGTCCCACCCGAGGACCGAGGTCGAGTTCGAAGAGAATGCCGCCGGGGACGGGCGTGCCGGAGAGGAAGCGCTAGATCAAGTACCCGTACCGCCGGACGAAGCGTATTTTCACGAACTGCGCGAGGACGAGGTACGAAAGGAGCGTCGCCACGAGCCACGGGAAGTAGAACCCGGGCAGAGGAGTCATCCCGAGGTAGGCACCGATGGGGGTGTAGGGAACGAGCGTATCCACGGTGACGGCAAGAGCCGTGGCCAAAAAGAGCGGAGCGCCTGGCAGGCTTTGGAGGAAGGGGATTTTTTCGGTTCGGAGCATGTGCACGACGAGCGTCTGCGTCCAGAGGCTCTCCACGAACCAGCCCGTCTGAAACACCGAGGCGAACTCCGCTTTCAACTCGTCCGGTAGGGCGAAGTAGTCTCCGCCGACCACCGCAGGGGCGATGAGAAAGAACATGAGGGCGTACGTCGTGATGTCGAAAACGGAACTCGTCGGCCCGAGCCAGATCATGTAGCGGCCGATGATCGGAGCGTCCCACTTGCGTGGCTTCTTGAGGTACTCGCGGTCCATGCGGTCCCAAGGCATCGTCGTCATGGACAAGTCGTACGTGAGGTTGAGAAACAAAAGCTGGATGGGTTGCATGGGCAAGAAGGGCAAGAGCCAGCTCGCCACGAGCACGGAGAAGACGTTTCCGAAGTTGGAACTCGCCGTGATCTTGATGTACTTCATGATGTTGCCGAAGGTGCGGCGTCCCTCTACGACCCCGTCCACGAGCACGCCGAGGTCGCGCTCGAGGAGGATGATGTCCGCCGCCTCCTTGGCGATGTCTACGGCGTTTTCTACGGAGATGCCCACGTCGGCGGCGTGCATCGCCGGGGCGTCGTTGATTCCGTCGCCCAAAAAGCCCACGGTGTGGCCGTTTTCCCGAAGGGCCTTTACAATGCGCGCCTTGTGCGCAGGCGAGAGCTTCGCAAAGACCGTGGTGCGCTCCACTTCTCGGCGCAAGGTCTCGTCGCCCATTGCCTCGATGTCCGCACCGAGGAGGATGTGGTGGGTGTCGATCCCCACCTGGTCGGCGATTGCCTTCGTGACGACGTCGTTGTCGCCCGTGAGGATCTTGAGCTCGATCCCGTGTTCCTTGAGTTCGGCGATCGTCTTGGGAGCCGACTCCTTGGGCGGATCCAGGAAGGCGAGGTAGCCCATGAGAACCATGTCGCGCTCGTCTTCCACGGTGAACTGCCCTACGGGCGGCGGGTTCGTCTTCTGGGCGACGGCGAGGACGCGAAGGCCTTTGGCGTTCAAACTGTAGACGTTTTCTAGAACCTCTCGCCTGAGCTCCTCCGTGAGGTGGACGACCTGCCCGCGGTATTCCACGTGCGAGCAGACCTTGAGCATCTCCTCGACGGCGCCCTTCGTGATGAGCTGCGTCTTTCCCGACTGGTCGCGTACGACGACGCTCATGCGCCTGCGCACGAAGTCGAAGGGGATCTCGTCTACCTTTTCGTAGTGCGTCTTCATCCAGTCGAACTCTTCGCCCACGTGGGCGAGGATCGCCCGGTCCATCACGTTTTTGAGTCCTGTCTGGAAGTAGCTGTTCAAAAAGGCGTGTTTGAGCACCCGCGGCTCCTCGTCGCCGTGCACGTCGAGGTAGAACTCGAGGACGATCTTGTCTTGGGTGAGCGTCCCCGTCTTGTCCGTGCACAGGACGTCCATCGCCCCGAAGTTCTGCATGGCGCTCAGGCGCTTCACGATGACCTTTTTCTTGCTCATGAAGACTGCGCCTTTGGCGAGCCCCGCCGTGACGATCATCGGAAGCATTTCCGGCGTGAGACCCACGGCCACGGCGAGGGAAAAGAGAAGCGCGTCAAGCCAGTCGCGCTTGGTGAGGAAGTTCAAGAAAAAGACAACGGGCACCATGGCGAGCATGAAGCGGATGAGGAGCCAGGAGACCCGATTGACTCCCACCTCGAAGCTCGTCGCCTCACGCCGCTCCGTGAGCGTCTTGGCCACGTGGCCGAAGTACGTCCTCGGTCCCGTGGCGACGACGACGCCGACGGCCGAGCCGCTCACGACGCTCGAGCCCATGAACGCCAAGTTGTGCCTTTCCAGCGGGTTGGACGAGGGGGGAGCCTCGCACGGAACGAGGCACGGCGTGGGAACCTTCTCTACCGGCTCCGCCTCTCCCGTGAGCGCCGACTGGTTCACGAAGAAGTCCTTGGCGTTTACGATTCGCAGGTCGGCCGGGATCATGTCCCCCGCGGCGAGGTGGACGACGTCTCCCGGGACGAGCTCTTCCGTGCGAATTTCCGTCGGCTGACGCCCGGCACGCCGAACGGCGATCGTGAGGTCGACGAGCTGCTTGAGCTTCTCTGCCGCCTGATCGCTCCGCCATTCCTGGACAAAGCGGAGGATTCCGCTTACGGTGACCATCGTGAGGATGATGATCACGCCCGAAGGATCCCGATCCTCGGGAGCGACAAAGACGATGTCCGTTAACGTCGAGACGACGGCGAGAAGGAGGAGGACGACGTTAAAGGGATTCACAAATGCTTCGTAGAGGCGACGGAGAACGGTGAGCTCAGGTTTTTCCGGGATCTCGTTGGGCCCAAACTCTTCGAGACGCTTCTCCACCTCATCGTCGGAAAGCCCCGCCGGAGTAGTTCGCAACCGCTCGTACACGGCCTCCACAGGGAGATCGCTTACTTCGAGGAGCGTCGCCTGCATTTCCCGACTCTGGAGCTCGACGATGGGGTCGAGACCGCCCCGACGCCTGGGCGCCCGCCCGGCACCGTTTATCCGCTTTGTACCTCCGTTCCCTCCCGGCAACTGCCAGAGCTCCCGGATCCGGTTCAACACGGTCCCACCGCCTTCCCCTGCGGTTGCTTCGCCCGTAGAATGCAAATCTCGTGCACGGAATATCCCCTCCCCAACCTGTCGAAGATCCGGCGGGATCCCTGGCAATCCGTGCGACGCCGCCAAAAAAGGCCGTCTCGGTTGAGGCGCAGCGGCGCGCCTCCTCGAAGTTCCTCGCTGCGCCGGCCCGAAGGCCCTTGTCCCGGGGCGTCTTTGTCCTCGCCCATTATATGTCCGTGATTTTCCGCAAGTCAACTTTTGTCTCTTACCTCTCAGTCCGTTCGCGGTTCGGAAAGGCCTCTCCCACTCCCACAATTCACCATACAGGCGTTCGCGTGGTATACTCGAAACAAACGCGTGCGGTGCACCGTTAGGCATCGCGGGAGAGGAGTGCTTTCCTGTGAGGGGAACGTCCGAATCTCAGCTCACCCCGCGCGAGCGCGAGGTCCTCGACTTCATCCGCCTATTTTTCCAAGCACACGGCTTCCCGCCCACCGTACGCCAAATCGCGGAGGGGCTGGGGCTCAGTTCGACGGCCTCTGCACACTACTACTTGAAACGCCTCGAATACAAAGGCGTGATCCAACGCCTTCCCAAGAGATCGCGTTCCCTCAAGCTCCGGGACCCGAATCCGGATGGTTCGGCGAACCCTTTGCACACCGTCGGTATGGTGGAAGAAGTGCGCGAGGTTCCCCTCCTCGGCTATACGCCTGCCGGTAATCCCCGCGAGGCTCTAGAAGTTCCCGAGGGAAGCATGTACGCACCCGCTCCCTTTGCCGCCCAAGAAACCCAAGATAATCCCCTCTTCTACCTCCGCGTACGGGGAGACAGCATGGTCGGCGCGGGGATATTCGACGGCGATTACGTCCTCATTCGCCGCCAAGATGCTGCCGACGAAGGGGACATCGTCCTCGCCCTCACGTCGGACGGCGAAGCTACGATCAAACGCCTACGGTTCCACGGGCGGCAGGCGGTTCTCGTCGCGGAAAACCCAGAATACCCACCCCTCACCGACCTCGAGTTTCGCATCCTCGGCAAGGTGGTGGGGATCTTTCGCGTCCTTTCGTAGCTCTCCTCACGACGGGCTTTCCTTATTTCTTCGTCACAAGAACGGCGACCAACGCGTTCGGGTGCGCCGTAAAATTTCCGGGCCGGCCGTTGTTCCTGAAGTTTTCGCGATGTTTTTGTTTCCCCCGCGCACGCGGAAATGGACCCTCAGATCCTACCATGTCCTTTCTCCAGCAAACGCCGAGCCGCGTGGAGCGCCGCGAGCTTGACGTGGGCGTAGGTGAGCCCGCCTTGAAGGTAAGCGACGTACGGGGGACGGATGGGGGCGTCGGCAGAGAGTTCGGCTGTCGATCCCTGTACGAACGTCCCCCCTGCCATGACTACCAGATCCGCGTATCCCGGCATCTCGTCGGGGACCGGCGTGACGAAGGCGTCAACCGGTGACATCTCCTGCACCGCGGCGAGGAAGTCGAGAAGCGCATCGCGATTGCCGAAGGTGATCGCCTGGATTATGTCCGTGCGAGGCTCGTCCGCCGCGGGGGAAACGGCGAAGCCGAGGCGCGCAAGGAGGGCAGCGGCAAAGCTTGCTCCTTTGAGGGCTTCTGCCACGTGGTGCGGCGCGAGGAAGAAGCCCATGTACAAATCCCCAAGGCCCGGGTAGGTCGCGCCAATCTCCTTCCCGATTCCGGGGGCCGTGTAGCGCTCCGCGGCCCGCGAGACGGCCTCCTCGCTTCCCACGAGATAGCCGCCGCCTTTCGCAAGGCCGCCGCCCGGGTTTTTGATGAGCGAGCCGACGATGAGGTCTGCCCCTGCGTGCGTAGGCTCCCGTTCCTCGACGAATTCCCCGTAGCAGTTGTCCACGAGGACGAAGACGTGCGGCGCTTTCCTTCGAACGCCTTCGACGAAGTCCGCGATCTCCTCGACGCTCCGCGAGGGGACGTTGGCGTACCCGCGCGAGCGCTGGACGAAGACCACCCGCGTATTCTCGCGGATTGCTTCGATCGCCCCCTCCCGATCGAAACGACCGTCGGAGCGCAAGGGGACCAGCGTAGGCCTCACGCCCAGGGCGCAAAGGCTTCCGGGGCCGAGGGCGCGCGGGCGTCGCTCCTCCGATGCCGGAGCTTCGCCGAACGGAGGGTCCGCACAGCGCCCCTCGGCGTCGATCCCGATCACGGGAAGGAGCGTGTCGTACGGCACGCCGGTCGCGAGTACGAGGCCGTCCCCCGGGCGGAGGAGACCGAACAGCGCAACGGCAAGGGCGTGCGTACCGGAGAGGATGTGCGGGCTCACGAGGGCTGCCTCTCCGCCGAAGACCTCGGCGTAGACCGCTTCGAGACCCCGGCGCCCGACGTCACCCAAACCGTAACCCGTGGAGGGCACGAGGTGCTGGCCGGAAATGCGGTGCCGCTGCATCGCCGCGAGGATGCGTTCCAGATGCCGCTCGGCGCGCCTTTCAAACGCGCGGTGAAGCGGCGCGAGTTCCCGTTCGACCGTTTCGGCAAGCGCGAGCAACGCTTCGCGTTCACCACCGAGGTCCACGTTCGTTCGCCCCTTCTCCGCCGAATCCGCCTTCCCAAGCTTCCACGTCGCGCACCGTGAGAAGCGTGAGGTCCTGGGGACCCATGCGTCCCTCGCGGAGCACGCGGGCAGCGTGGGCGCGTATGGCTCCCTCTACGACGTTGCGCACGAAACGCGCGTTGCTGAACGGCGGATAGAACTTACGCTTTTCCCGTACGATCAGCCGCTCGAGTGCCGCCCGCGCTCCGGGAGCCAGGCGGTAGTCCCGTTCCTCCACAAACAGGTCGGCAATCGCGAGGAGTTCCTCTACCGTGTAGTCGGGAAAGCGAAGGCGAAAAGAAAAGCGCGAGGGCAGCCCCGGGTTGGTGGCGAGGAACTCTTCCATCTCCCGCTCGTATCCGGCCAAGATGAGGAGGAACCGCTCCCGGTGGTCCTCCATCGCCTTGACGAGCGTGTCGATGGCCTCGCGACCGAAATCCCGCTCACCGCCGCGGGCGAGCGAGTAAGCTTCGTCGATGAAGAGGATACCCCCCATCGCCCGTTGTATGGCGTCGCGCGTCCGCTGAGCTGTGTGGCCGATGTACTCCCCAACGAGATCCGCCCGTTCCACCTCGACCACGTGCCCGCGGGGGAGGAGACCCAACGCGGCAAACACGCGGCCCAAGAGACGGGCGGCCGTCGTCTTTCCCGTCCCCGGACTTCCGGAAAACACCATGTGGTAGGACTGCGGCTGCACGCGCAGGCCCATCTGCCGGCGTCGCTCGCTCACGAGGACGAAGGCGACGAGTTCGAAGACGAATGTCTTGAGTTCCCCGAGGCCGATGAGGCGCTCCAGCTCCGCAAGCGCCCCGTATAGGTCGGGGCGACTTTGGATTTCCGGAAGGTCGAAGAGGCCGGAATGCGCGCTCCCTTCTGAATTCCGCGCGCCCGCGCGCGCCGAAACGAAGGGTCCCCTTCGCGGCCCTTGTCTCGGAGTAGGAGAATGCGTTTGGGCGGGTGCAAACGTCCTCCCCCGCCCGCCGATGAGGACGGTCGGTCGCGGATCTGCGGCGAAGGGGTACGCCATGGGAGTCCCTCCTCGAACTCTCCTTGCATGGGCTTCCCTGCAGGTGCCCACCCCGGAACCGGACGGACACCCGAAGGAGGAGAAAGGCCGTCTGGGCATTTGCCCTGCGTCTCACGGTATGCACACGGTTCCCCCGGGGTGCGCCCCGGTCCGAAGAACGGGTAACGGCCTCGGGGAAGCAAAGGCACGTAGAGCAGAAGGCAAGCGGACGGAGTACGCGGAATGAGAAAAGGTCGTTCAGTCGTCTTGGGGAAGGCGTACCCAACGTTTGAGGTAGCCTTGGTCGTACAAGGCCTTGATCAGGATCACGAGGAACGGAGCGAGAAAGACGCCCGACCATCCGAAGTACGCCGCCGAAAGGACGATGGCCAAAAGCATCGTAAACGGGGAAACGCCGAGCGTTTGGCCCATGATCCGCGGTTCGAGGATGTGGCGCGCGAGCGAGACGACGCCGTAGAGGATGAGGACGTAGAGTGCCGGCAGCCAGCCGCCGCTCAAGAACTCCGATACGATCCAGGGTACGAAGAAGGTCATGAGCCCCAGGTAGGGGACGAACTCGAGGACGGCCGCCAGCAGCGCGAGGAGGAACGGGTTCGGCTTGTGCAGGATGACGGCGCCGACGAAGACGAGAAACCCCGTCACGGACACGATTTTGAGGAGCGCCCCGAGGTAGTGGACGATCTGGCTCAGGACGTGAGCATTGAGGAAGTGCAAGGCGCGGCGAAGGGTCCCCGGTGCGCGCGTGGCGTACCAGTTGTGCCAACGTTCGTATTCCAAAGCGAAGAAGAACGCGAGGAGACCGGAGAGGAACAGGTCCCCCAAGAACTTCGACAGCCGCGTCGGCCAGTACGTAACGGTGTCCAAGAGTTGGCGGAGAAATCCCTGCAGCCAGTTTCCCGCCTGGCGCACGAAGTCCGTCTCGTACGCGCGTAAGCGGTCTAACACTTCCGGCGGCAGGTTTTCCGCCTTTTGAAGGAACCACCGATACTGCTCGTTCACCCGTACCTCTACGTAGTCGATGGTCTTAGGCAACGCGTCGATGAGCCCGCGAATTTCTCCTGCTACGATGAGACCCACGAGTCCCAACACGAGGACGATGAGGAGGACGAAGGCGAGAAACCCCAGGGAGACGGAAAGACCGTGGGGAACACCCCGGCGTTCAAAAAAGCGAATGAAAGGGCGCACGAAGAGGAAAAGTATCACCATGTAGATTAGCGACGGTACGAGGTGGAAGAGGTAGCTGAAGGCGGCCATAAGGAAGTAGACCGTGAGGGCGAGGACGGCGACGTCGAAAATCGTGCGGGCGTACTTGCGGTAGTACTCGATCAACAAAAACCCCTCCCACACCTCTCTGCCGCTGCGAGGCTCTTTCGGGATTTGGGCGCGCCGGGCCTCGAGAACCTCGAGAACGTGAAGGAAACGCTACCCGTTTCTCGCCGAGGGCGCAAAATTCCGCGCCCTTATCTCCGGCTTTGCTTCCGTACCGCTATTGTACCGTACGCCAGAGCGATCTGCGCACGTGGCCGTAAGACACGTACACCGCCGAACAACGCAAAGGGCCCGTTTCTTTCGGGCCCTTGCATGTGTATCGCTCAACCGCGGTGGACACGCGGCAGAGGAACGGGCTTGCACCTCACCCGTTTCTCCCGATCCGAGCGTGCCACGGTCACCCGCTTTATTCACGGGCGTAATCGGGAGTTCCCTCGAAGAGCGCCTCTCCCCGCGAAGAGAGGTCGCCGGTCGACTCGCGCACGCGCCGCACGATCTTTTGCGTACCCTCGCGCACGTTTTCCTTGATTCCTTCGGCCACCTGCTCGGCGCTTTCGCGGGACTGATCGAGGACCCGCCGTCCACGCCTCGCCAGGCGCTGCACGGCATCCTCTTCCCACGCCACGTCCATCCACTTCACGACCGCCACGCCGGCGATGAGCCCGAGGCCGGCGCCGATGAGGAAGGCTCCGAGACCGTTCTGCACGTCGATCACCCCCTTCGCCCGTTAGCGTTTCCCACGTTTTTGCCCGCATGTGTCGAGAGCCCCGGGGAAAAACGTCCAAGGAGAGATCTGGTTCCCGTGGTCCCTCGAAGCCTCCTGCTCTCCTCTCCTCGAGCGACGCATCCCGACGAACCCTTACCGGAGGACTCCCAAGTGGCTCCGTAGCCCCGCCGAAGGAGTTCCTGCGAGAGGCCCGACCGCAGAAGGCGAAGGCTGCGCACCGCCGCTCGCACGGCGTCCCGAAGGCGACCGAGTTCGAGCGTGAGGAAGAGTACGAACGCCAGCCCAAAAGAAAACCCGAGGAAACCCGCCGCCCACACCCACGACGCAAAAACGAGCACGAGGCAGCGGACGCCTTCCCGCGACGACCGCATCCAAGCGCGCTCGACGGCAAGGAGCTTGAGGTGTTGGGCGAGGAGGACCCCGCTCAGGTGGACGGCAAAGAGAAACGGACGAAAGAGGAGGAGGGCGAGGAAGTCCCCGAGGTTCGTGTACGGGGAGAGGGGATAGGCGCCGCTCAAGAGGAAGCGCATGGCGGGTTCGAGGATCCATACCGCCCCGAGGAACAGGAGCACGGGCACCCCTCTCACCTCCCCCTCCTCCTTCCTTTCTGCTTCGTTCCGTTTTTGTCTATGCAGAGATCCGAAGCGCATATGTATGCCCGAACGCCGGCAAGACCTCGGACGAGCGATTGGGGCATGGGATGCGTCGCCTTCCCTTCGCGTTCCTGATGTATAATACGGGCATGGCAGCGGTTTCGGAGCGCCCGCGTGCCCTCGGCGCGAGCCGTCTCCCGAAACGTGCCCGTAAAAGTCACCCCGTGAGGAGGTCGTGTCCCGATGAGCCGAGAACACATCGTCGAGGTGGTTATTGAAATCCCGCGCGGGAGCGCGAACAAGTACGAGTTCGACAAGGAGCGCGGGCGTTTCGTCCTCGATCGCGTGCTCTACTCGCCCATGTTTTACCCGGCAGAATACGGGTACATCGAAGAGACGCTGGCGGAGGACGGAGATCCTCTGGACGCCCTCGTGCTCACCTCGTACCCCACCTTCCCCGGGGTCGTCATCGAGTCGCGCGTCGTAGGCTTTCTGCGCATGGCGGACGAAAAAGGAGAGGACGAAAAGCTCCTCGCCGTTGCCACGGGAGACCCGCGGATGAGCCACATCCGCGACCTTTCGGACGTTCCCCCGCACATCCTCAGGGAAATCGCCCACTTCTTTGAAGTGTACAAGACGCTGGAAAACAAAACGACGGAAGTGCGCGGCTGGGAAAACGCCGAGGCTGCCGCACGCCTTCTCGAGGACGCCAGGAGGCGCTACCGCGAGCGGGGCTGACGTCCCGAAAAACGGCGGAGCAGGACGTCCGGGACGTGCATCCGGCGGTGACCCCGGCAAAAGGTGGGAAAACGAGATGACAGTAAGGGAAGGGCGACGTTCGGCCAGCCGCACCCCCCTGGCGGTCCGACGCGCCGCCACCTTCGTCCTGCTCCTCCCCGTCCTTTTTGCCCTATCCGGTTGTTTTGAGATGAACATGGACCTCGATCTCACGAAGCCCGACAAGCCGCGCCTGTCCCTGGAGCTTCTCGCAGAGGAGTCGCTCATCTCCCTCGCCGGCGGCGAATGGAATCACAAGGTCCAAGAGTTGAAAGACGAATGCGCCAAGGTGCCGACGTGCAAATTCGAAGAACTCGCGCGCGAAAGCAAGCAAGGGTTCCGGATCGAGGCGCCTGCGGTCTTTACCCCGCAAGGGACGTTATCCCGCGACGGAATCGAGATCGCGCACACCTCGAAACGCGAGGGCGGCAAGATCTACGAAGCCTACCGCGTGACCCTCGATATGGACCAAGTTTCCGGCACATCCGACAGCTCGTATCCCGTGCCCCTGGAAGGTACGTTCACCGTGCGGTTGCCCAAAGATGCCACCGACGTGCAGACGAACGGAACGTACAACGACCGGGAACAGAAGATCACGTGGAAAATCGGGACATCCCAAAAGGGGCCCATGGAATTTGCCTTTGCCTACCCCGCCGGGGGTGGCCTCCTCGGCGCTCCTTGGGGTATCGGTGTGGCTGTCCTCGTCCTCGCCGTGGGGGTCGGAGTCGTGGTCCTCGTCTTGCGCCTCCTGAAACGGAAGAAGGAGAGCCCGGGGCAGGCCTATACGGACGCGCCTTTCAGGCGTTAAACTCGCCGCAGCCCCGAAGCTCGGTAAGAGGAAAGCGCATGCAAAAGGTCGTTCCCTTTCCCAGGGTGCTTTCCACCCAGATCCTACCGCCGTGGGCTTCTACGAGGCGCTTCACGATCGCCAACCCCAACCCTGAGCCTCCTTCGCCTCGCCGCCGCGACTTATCCCCCTTGTAGAAGCGTTCAAAGACGTACGGGAGGTCCTCAGGTTCGATGCCGACGCCCGTGTCGGAAACGTCGAACCAGAGGACCTCCTCTTCTTCCCGAGCGCGCACGGCGATCTCGCCCCCGTACGGCGTATAGCGCAGGGCGTTGTCCACGAGGTTCGTGAGGATCTGCTCGAAGCGGTCGGGATCGAGGCAGAAGGAACCTGTCGCCTCGATTTCGTAGCGAAAGCGAATCTCCCGCTCGCGAAAGACGGGGTCGAAGCGGCGCTTGAGCCGGGCCACGAGCTCTTCGAGCGAAGTGGGCCGCCGGTACAGCTTGAGCCGTCCGGCTTCGAGGCGCGAGAAGTCCAAGAGGTCCTGGACGAGCCGACCCATGCGAAGCGTCTCCTCGTGGATGATCTGGACGAGCTCGCGCTCTTCTTCTTCGTTCCGGGCGAGGCCGTCGAGGAGGGCTTCCGTGTATCCCTGCATGAGGGCGACGGGCGTCTTGAGCTCGTGCGAGACGTTGGCGAAGAAGTCGCGCCGCAGAGTCTCCACGCGCACTTCAAGGGTGATGTCGCGAAAGACGACGCTTACGCCGCGCACACTACCCTCGTCGCGGTAGAGCGGCGTGAGGGTGACGTGGTACGTTCGGCCGAGGAACTCGAGCTCCGCGAGGCGCACGGTTTTCCTTTCTCGTACCGCCTCTTCCCACTGAGGGCGAATGAGGGAAAAGAACTCTTCGAGCGAAGGCACGAGGCGACGGGCAGCGCCGTTCGCGTGCAGAAAGGTGCCCGCCGTGTCCGTGAGAAGGACCCCCTCTTCCATGCTCTCGAGCACGCCCTCGAGTTCTTCTCGCTTTTCCCGCAAGGCGCTTATGGAATCCCGTAAGCGCGAGGCCATCTGGTTGAAGGAACGGGCGAGCACTCCGATCTCGTCCTGGAAGTCGTAGGCGAGGTGCGTGTCGTACTCGCCTTCGGCGATGCGCTTTGCGGCGAGGCTGATTTCCGCGAGGGGTTGGGTGATCCGACGCGTGAGGAAGAGCGCCCACGCCGTTACCCCGAGGGCGGAAAGGACGATCGTGCCCAAGATAAGCCGATCGATCCCCTCGACGATCGGGCGGAAGCCCGCCTCCGGTTCCACGATGAGGACGGCTCCCTTGCCCGCCGGAACGGCGGATCCGCTGGCGACGACGAGGACGGGGACGCGCTTCCCCGCCTCTTCGTAGGTCGTGCGCAGCTTCACGCTCCCTCCACTCCATACGGAACGGAACTCGGGGGAGGCGGTCAATGGCCGAAGTCCCTGCGGCAGTTCGGGAGCGTCCGGCTGAAAGACGAGGTAGAGGCGGCGATCCTTCGTCTCCTCGATCACCCACCGGAGCTCCTCAAGGGTGCGACTTTGTTCGTGATCAGCCGAGGAGAGGAGTACCTGCGCCGCGGAACGCGCGAGGATCGCGAGGTCGTCGAGTTCTTTGTTCAAGAGAAAACCGCTTACAAACTGCGAGAGGAGAGAACTGAAGACGATGAGGACGACGACGGTAAAGACGACGACCGTGATCCAGAGCTTCCCGACTATGGACCGGTAGATCATTCTTCTGGCACCTCGAGTTTGTAGCCAACACCCCACACGGTGACGATGAGGCGCGCCGCCTCGGGAGAAACGCGGCCCAGCTTTTCCCGCAGGCGCTTGATGTGCGTATCCACCGTGCGCAAATCGCCAAAGTACTCGTACCCCCAGACTTCCCGCAGCAACTGTTCGCGCGTAAAGACCTTGTCCGGCTGCACGGCGAGAAAGTACAGGAGGTCGTACTCCTTGGGGGTGAGGTGTACCTCTTCGCCGTTGACGAGGACCCGCCGCGCGTCGTGGTCGATCTCGAGGTACGGAAGTCCGATCTTCCGCCGGTTGGTCACCTCTTCCGCCAAAGGTAGGGCGAGAGAGCGCTTGAGGATGGCGCGGATCCGGTAGATCACCTCGCGCAAGCTGAACGGCTTCACGACGTAGTCGTCCGCCCCGACCTCGAACCCGAGGATCCGATCGGGTTCTTCTCCACGCGCGGTGAGCATGAGGATGGGCGTACGCTTCTTCTGCCGGAGGTGCTGGGCGACCTCTATGCCATCCATTCCCGGAAGCATGAGGTCCAAGATGATGAGGTCGTAGTCGTTTTCGAGCGCCTTCCGCAGGGCCTCGAGGCCGTCTTGTGCTTCGTCGATCACGACGCGGTAGGGCTCGCGTTCGAGGTACATGCGCAAGAGGCGACGGATCCGTTCCTCGTCGTCGACGATGAGAAACCGCACGTCGCGCCCTTCGAAGCTCTTGAAATCGTCCGACTGTCGTTTCCCCCGAGCCGAACCGGTCCCCCCTCCCGCTTCCCCGTGGTTGGCCTCCTTCATTCCTCCGTAAGGATTCCGGCGCTCATCAGCCACGCTCCTCTCGCCCCCTTCGCTTTCCGCGACCTGGGTTTTCTATTTCTTCTCTCGCCCACGAACGTGACCCTGCGGAAGCAGACGACCCCCCTGCAACCCCGAAGTCTGCGGCTGGCGGTTCAAGGCCGACGAGGTGGTACAGACGTTCGCGTTCCTCCGGGGTGAGCGGGCGCAACTCGCCGGGACGCAGGCCGTCAAGGGTGAGAAAGGCGACCTGCGGGCGGTGTAGCGCCTTGACGGAAAAGCCGAGCGCTTCGAACATGCGGCGCACAATGCGGTAGCGCCCCTCGGTGAGCACGAGGCGCAGCCGCGTCTCCTCCCGTCCCCCGCCCGGTATCCATTCTACACGCAAGGGGCGAACGAAGCCGTCTTCGAGGGTAACCCCCATCTCCACGCCCCGCCGAGCCTCCGGCGGGAGGCTCCCCCGGAGGTGGACTTCGTACACCTTTTCGACGCCGTAGCGCGGGTGCATGAGTCGGTTGGCGAGCTCCCCGTCGTTCGTGAGGAGGAGAAGCCCCGTGGTGTTTCGGTCGAGCCTCCCCACGGGAAAGACGCGCTGGGAAACGCCCCGGAGGAAGTCGCGAATCGTTCGCCTCCCCTGCGGATCGCGGAGGGTCGTGATCGTGTTTTTGGGCTTGTACAGGAGGTACACGACCTTAGGCGCGGAAAACCGAACCCGTCTCCCGTCCACTTCCACGACATCCACCTTTGGATCGATGCGCACGCCGGGCGTGGTGACGACGACGCCGTTCACGCGCACGCGTCCGGAAAAGATGAGCGCGTCCGCCCCACGCCTTGAAGCTACTCCCGCCACGGCCAAGGCCTTGTTAAGGCGGAGCTTACCCGCCCCTTCCCCGCCGCTTTCGTTCCGTTCGCCGCTCTCCATGGCCGCACTTCCTTTCCGCTGCGACAAAGGTCCTTTCCCGTCGCATCCCACCTTCCCTTATCATACCGCTTTTGCCGACGAACTCGCGCGGGAGAGTTGGGATGCCCACTGCGAGACGTATTCCGCAGTCTTTTTGTCACGGAACTTGCACGGGAAGGAAGTAAGATTTATAATTTTACTATGGGATAAAGCCTTTCGAGGGAGTTGTGAACGATGCATCGGGACCTGTGGGGCAATCCGGTCATGCGCCACACTACCTATCATGTCTTCCACGACGAGAGCATCCCCAATAACCAATGGCTTCTTATCGGACTCCTTTTTGTTCAGAATGATCACCTGAAAAAAACACGTGAAGCCTTGCAATCTTGGCGGCAGAAGGAAGACTACTGGGGTGAAATCCACTTTTCTTCTCTGCCCAAGAGCTTCGACGGTAAATATGGTGCCAAGGCGCGGGTAGCCAAACATTGGATGGAGACTTTTGAATCAGGGCTTGCAAACATCGCTCGCTTCACGGTTCTGGCCGTTGATCGCAAGAGTCCGGCCTTTGATCACAGACGTTTTCCCAAAGATCACCACGTTTACAACCGTTTCACAGCGATGGCGCTAAAGGCGGGCATCGCGTGGTTTCTCGGTCCTGAAGACCTAGATGAAGTTGAGATCCAGTTCGTATCTGATGCCAAGGATCGGATGAGCCGCCCTGATCAAGGAATAGTTGATAATTTCGAGGATTATCTGCCATACCGCAGCCAACTGGATGCGTTTTTGGCGCAGCGGGAAGGAAAAAAATATCCTAAGGCAGTAAAATTGAGTTTGAAGCTGGAGAACTCCGCTACCAACGATCTTCTGCAATTCTGCGATCTGCTCCTCGGCGCTACGCAAATGGCATTGGTCGCTGGCTCTTCCCGACCTACAAAGCGAGAACTTGGGAAGATGGTTGTCAGTTGGCACTACGATCTGCAACAACCCCCAAAATTTCAGAAATTCAGACTCTATCGTAGGTTCAACATTTGGGGGTTTCCTAATCATGAAGGTAAGCCATATAATAATTTGATGTCCAATTTGAAAATCACTGATGATAATTAGGCGTTGGTCCACTGGAAAAGAACGGTTTCCTTCATTCCTCGCCAGCCAAGCGAAGCACTTCGGCCACCAGAGCCGGACTCATCCGAAATCCCTTTTGCTGCAAGGCTTCCAGCAATGGCTTAACAGACGAGATCACACCTTCTCTTTTTGCCCTAACCAAGATACCCGCCGTACCGATCACACGAACGCCCAGCCGCTTTGCCCACGAGCGGGCTTTGCGGTCGTCCACGATAAGCCGCCACCTTCTCTCCATTGCCAATGCGATGGCTTCTGCCTCTCCGCTATCGACTACTTGCTCAAGGACACTTACAAGCATTCTCTCCGTCGGCGATTGCACAAGTAGCCAGTCTATCGGTAAACCAAACTCTTCCTGAACCCTTGGAGGGATGACCAGAGGCTCGAAAAGCGTTCGCAGAAGTTCTAGGTGCCCGATGGATTCCAGTCCGATGAGACAGGCGCTATCGGCGACCGCCGGCTCTTTCACCCTTCAACTTCCTCCTTCAACTCCTCCGGCAGATAGGCGACTACGGGGACACCGTGCTTGCCCAGCAGCTCCATAAAGGTGCGCTTGGAATAGCCTGCCAGACGGGCCGCCTGTCCAATGCTTAGCCGCCCAAGCTCATAAAGCTTGACCGCCAGAAACAGCCGAGCCTCCTCTTCCGATATTCCGGGCGGTAGCTCTACGCGAAGCGTTTCCATAAACATCACCTCTCCCTATCGGGAACTACCTGACGCCATGATACCACCTTTTAACCCGCCCAGGTTCCCAGGAACGCTGCTGGATAGATCTCCAAGCGGGTTTTTCTTTGTCCCGGCTGCGAAAACCGGGCTGCTTCTCCGGCGTACTTCCCGCTAATTTCGAGCATCCGTCCGAAGGCAACGGTTAGACGTCCCCCCTACGCCGAAAAGAACCACCGGCCCACGAGGAGGGCGGCGAGGATGCCCGCCGCGTCGCCGATCAGCCCCACCTTGACGGCGTAGCGTTCGCGCACGATCCCCACGGAGCCGAAGTACACCGTGAGCACGTAGAAGGTCGTGTCCGTGCTTCCCTGCATGATCGCCGCCAGGCGCCCGATCTCGCTGTCCGGGCCGTACCTCCCCATGAGGTGGGTGACCACCGCCATGGACGCCGCGCCGCTGAAGGGGCGAAGGAGCGCGAGGGGCAAGAGTTCCGGAGGAAACCCGAGGGGGCGAAAGTAGGGGGCGAGGAAGGACGTGAGGGCCTTGAGGGCGCCGGAGGACTGAAACACCGCCAGGGCGGCGAGCATCCCCACGAGGTGAGGCAAGATCGTGAGGAAGGTGTCGAACCCCTCTTTGGCGCCTTCGATGAAGGCGGAATAGGCCGGGACGCGCCGGAAAAGCGCCGCGCCCAAGATGACCGCGAGGAATGCGGGCAGCACCCAGGCACCGGCCGCCTCGAGCCACGCGAGAGACATTTCCCCCCACCCCCTGCTCCCGAACGCGGACGTACCGCCGCGTGAGCCCTTCTCATGGGCCTTCGCGCCACTGGTAGAACCGGTCCACGAGTACGGCGACGGCGCTCCCCAGGAACGAAGCCAGGACGACCGCCGGGAGGATGTCCGCCGGTTGCGCGGCGCCGGCGGCGGCGCGGATCCCGATGACCGTGGTCGGAAAGAGGCTCACGGAGGCGGTGTTGAGCGCGAGGAGGGTGATCATCGGCCGGGTGGCGCGTCCCTTTTCCGGGTTCAGCTTGTCGAGTTCCTGCATGGCCTTGATCCCGAAGGGTGTGGCGGCGTTCCCCATGCCGAGGAGGTTGGCGGCGATGTTCGCCAGGAGGTACCCTTCGGCGGCGTGGCCCCGGGGCACGTCGGGAAAGAGCAGGCGGATGAGGGGCCGAAGGAGCCGGGCGAGGGCGTCCAAGAGGCCGGCCTTGCGCGCGACGTTGAGGATGCCCATCCAGAGCGTGAGAATCCCGAGGAGGGAAAAGGCGACGTTCAGACCTTCTTGGGCCCCTTCGAACAGGGCGGTGCTCACGTGGGCGATGTTTCCCGTGAGGGCGGCGTAGACGATGCCGACGAGGAAGAGGCCGATCCAGACGGTGTGGATCATCCGATCTCCTCCTCACGGGCGATGTTCGGGAGACACGACGCGCCCGGCGTCGCCCATGAGCGGGGCGAGCGGTACGCTCCCGATCGCTTCCTGCCCGAGGTATACTTTCAGGAAGGCGTTGGGGCGGAAAGGGCCGAATTCCGCCTCCTGCACGAAGAGGCCGATCCGCGGAACTTCCTCCGGACGGAGCGGATAGGCGAGGTCGGCCAAGGCGACGTAGCTCCCCCGAACCCCCGTGTACACTTCGCCCTTGCGGACGATCGGAGTCTGGGGAAAACGCGAAAACCCGTAGTCGAAGAGCTTCGCGACGTCGTTCCAGTCGTCCGGGGCGTTGAGGACGACGGCGATGAGGCGGCGGCCGTCCCGTACGGCGCTCGCCGCAAGCCCCCGCCCGGCGCGGTCCGTGTAGGCGGTCTTGATCCCTTCGGCTCCCTCGTACGTCACAAGGAGCTTGTTCTTGTTCGTCCAAACCGCTTCGGAATTCCCGTGTCCCGAAGGGGTGACGCGGGGGCGGTAGACGCGCGTCCCGACGATCTCGCGAAAGGTCGGGTTTTCCATGGCGTAGCGCGAGAGGACGGCGAGGTCGTAGGCGCTCGCGTAGTGGCCTTCGGCGTCGAGGCCGTGGGGATTCACGAAGTGCGTGTCCGTAAGGCCGAGCCAGGCAGCCTTTTCGTTCATGAGAAAGGAAAAGCCTTCTACCGAACCGCCGACGTGTTCGGCGACGGCCATAGCGGCGTCGTTTCCCGAGCGGAGCATGAGTCCGTAGAGGAGGTCGCGCAAGGGGATCTTGTCGCCCGCGCGGAGGTAAATCGACGATCCCTCGACCCCTTCGGCGTTTGGCGAAACCGTCACAACCTCTTCCGGGTCGGAAGTCGCCTCGAGGGCGACGATCGCCGTCATGATCTTCGTGAGCGAGGCCATGGGGAGGCGCGCGTGCGGTTCCCTGGCGTAGAGAACCCGACCGCTCGCCGCATCCAAAAGCACGGCCGCCTTGGCGGAAACCTCCGGCGCGTCCGCATCCTCGGGCGGCGGTCCGGGAAAGAGAGCGGCACGCCCGGGGGCCAGAGCCTCGGAGGCGAAGGCGTCGGAAGGGCTTTGGAGTGGCACCGGAAGGGACGAAGGTCCTCCCCCTGCCTCGGCCGCCCCTCCCCGGAATACGAACGGCCGTTGCGGCGCGCGGAGGACTTCTTGGGCGGCGGAGAGGAGTTCGCCGGGACGGATGAAGCTTCCCCCTCGCTCGGCAAGCTCTGCGAAAAGAAACACGCTGCCTGCGGCGATGAGAACGGTGACGGTGAGGAAAAAGATCGTCCGCCGGAAGTCTCGGGTCGCATATCCACCCCGTAGGCGAAGCCGCTTCCCCACGGGACTCCCCCCACATCGACGTCTGAAAGCAAGGTCACCGCTACCCTATGCGCGCCCGTCCGGGGGCATTCCCGGGGAATCACCGAAAGAGCTCGCGCTCGACTTCCTCTTCCGAAGGAAGCGGAGGAAGTTCTTCCAAGGAGGACAAGCCGAAAAGGCTGAGGAAGCGGTCCGTGGTCCCGTAGAGGATCGGGCGGCCGATCCCTTCCCCGCGCCCGACTTCGCGGATGAGTCCGCGTTCGAGGAGCGTCTCGATGGGGCGGTCGCTCCGCGTCCCGCGGATTTCCTCGATCTCGGCACGGCTCACGGGCTGGCGGTAGGCAACGATCGTCAGGCACTCGAGGGCGGCCGGCGAGAGGCCGGCGGAGGACCTCCCTCCTTCGAGAAACCTGAGGAGTAGAGGCGCGTGTTCGGGCCGCGTGACGAGGCGGTAGACGTCTCCCACCCGTTCCACGAAAAGTCCGCGGTCCTCAGCGTTCCACAGCGCGCGAAATTCTTCGAGGCGGTGTTCGACGACATCCGGCGGAATCTCCAGCACATCTGCAGCTTTTCCGAGTGGGAGCCCTTCGTCGCCCGCTACGAAGAGAAGGGCGAGGAGTTCCCCGTCCGTGGCTCTATCCTTCACGCGCTTCCTTCCCCTCCTTCTTCCCGGCCGGAATCCCGAGGGGGATCGTCCGTTTCCCGCCGCACGAGGAGGAGATCGGAAAAGGGGCCTTCTTGGCGCACGCGGATCTTCCCTTTCCGCAAGAGCTCGAGCACGGCGAGGAAGGCGGTGACGACGAACTCGCGCGCGGCGCCGGGTGGAATCAGATCCGCAAACGCGACTTCTCCCGACCAGAGGAGGTGCCGGCAAATCCTGGTCTCGAACTCCAAAACCTCGTAGGGATCCGGCACGACGGAGCGCACTGCAGCCCTTTCCCGTCTGCGCCGGAAAATTCGCCGCCACGCCTCCGAAAGGTGTTCGGGGGACATCGGAGGCGTGAGGTCGCCTTGGGTCGCCCCGAGTCGTTCCCGCGCTTGGGTCGAAATGCGACGCCGGAGGGCTTCGCCGGGGGCGGACCGCGAAAAGCGAGGCAACTCTTGCGAAAGGCGGGCGACGAGGGCTTCCCGGGCGATTTGGTAGCGCCGGTAGGTGACGAGGCGACGGTAAAAGTCTTCTTGGGAGGTGAGCTCTTCCTCCCACGCCTCGCGCACCTGCTCGCTTTCCGGCGTCACGGCGCCCGGGAGGAGTGCGCGGCTCTTCCAGCGCATGAGCGCCGCGGCGAGTGCGACAAATTCGCTCAACTCCTCGAGCGGCGCCCTCCCCTGAAGTTCCTCTACGTAGCGAAGGTAGAGCTCGACGATCTCGGCTACGGAAACCTCGTATACGGAAAGTCGCGCTTCGCGCACGAGGGCGACGAGGAGTTCGAGCGGGCCTTCAAAGGTCTGCGTGCGGACGGTAAACACCGCGCATCGCCTCACCCGCGGCGGCCCTCTTCCGAGGTAGGCGGAAGTTCGCCTACGGCGGAAACGAAGGCGCGGAAGATCGCCCGCGAGGCTTCGTCCTCCAGCCATTCCGGGTGCCACTGTACGCCGAGGAGAAACGCGCCTTTCCGAGACTCGACGGCCTCGATCGTCCCGTCGGGGGCGTAGGCGACGGCCACGAGCTCCGGAGCGAGCGTGCGCACTGCCTGATGGTGGAAGGAGTTCACGGCGAGTTCCCGAATTCCTCCGACGATGCGGAACAGGCGGGATTCGGCCGCAAGGAACACGGGATGGGTCGCCTGCGGGCGCGGCGCCGACTGGTTGTGTCCCGGGATGTCCTGATACAGCGTACCGCCGAGGGCGACGTTGAGCACCTGTGCCCCGCGGCAAATGCCGAGGATGGGGCGCCCCGCCCGGCGGAAGACCCGTACGAGGGCGATTTCGAAGGTGTCGCGCAGGGGCTCGACCGTCCCCAGGCCGGAGGCGGGGGCTTCCCCGTAGTACGCAGGATCTACGTCGTAGCCTCCCGCGAGGAGTAGCCCGTCCACACGGTCCATAGCGGAGGCAGCGAGGTCCTCCGCATCTTCCGGGGATTCGGGCGGGAGGAGGGCGATCGGAACGCCTCCCGCCTCCCGGATCCGCCGCGCGTAGCGCTCGCCCACGCCCATGCGCGGCATGCCGTCGCACGCGAAAGACTGCGCGGGTATGCCAATCCAAGGACGACGACCCACCGTGCGTTCCCCGCTTCCTCCACCGAAAATCCAAAGTGACTAGACCATCTCTATGCGAAATCCCCCGGATTGGGACGTCGACCTCACGCTTCCTGTACGCCACGCGCTTCGAGCGCTCCACGCGCTCCCGCATCCGGATCGCCCGCGGGCCCGTTTGCGCAGTCCTCGTAACCGTAGGGAAGGTCGAGGGCGAGCAAGTCCTCGAGCGTCTCCCGTCGTTGGACGAGCCGCGCCTTCCCGTCGCGAACGAACACGACCGCCGGGCGCGGCAGACGGTTGTAGTTGGAAGACATCGCGTAGGCGTACGCACCCGTGACAAAAACGGCCAGGAGGTCTCCCGGACGGGGATGGGGAAGGGGATGGTCGACGATGAGGATGTCGCCGCTCTCGCACAACCGCCCCGCCACGGTGTACAGCGCCTCCGGGGGATCGAGGGGACGGTTGGCGAGGAGCGCCTCGTACTGTGCCTGGTAGAGGGCCGGACGTATGTTGTCGTTCATCCCCCCGTCTACGGCCACGTAACGGCGGATTCCGGGGATTTCCTTTACGCCGCCCACCCGGTAGAGGGTCGTTCCCGCGGAGCCGACGACGCGCCGCCCGGGCTCCCACCAAAACTCCGGCTCCGGGTACCCGAGGCGGGAGAAGAGGGCGCGTACGGCCTCGACTACCGGTACGAGGAGATCGCGCAGGGGGACGTGAGGATCGTCGACGACGTACGGCACGCCGAATCCTCCGCCCAAGTCGAGGACCTCCGGGACGAATTCCGGAGCAGACGTGAGGAGGGTTTCGAGGCGGCGCACCGCCTCCACCACTCCGTCCGGAGACACGAGCTGCGAGCCCACGTGCATGTGGATCCCGCGCAGCCGCAGGCCCTCCGTGCGCATCGCCTTCCGGATGGCGGCGAGAGCCTGTCCGCTCTCGAGGTCGAAGCCGAACTTCGAATCCTCTTGTCCCGTGAGGATGTAGCGGTGGGTGTGGGCCACCACGCCGGGAGTAACCCGGAGGAGGATGTCCACGGGGCGGCGTCCGGCCTGCGAGGCCACGAGGCTGGCAAGGCGTTCGAGCTCGTAGGCGTTGTCGACGACGATCGTCCCGATTCCCTGCTCTACGGCAAAGCGCAGCTCCTCGTCCGGCTTGAAGTTTCCGTGAAAGAGCAGGTCTTCCGGCGGAATGCCCCCGCGAAGCGCCGTCACCATTTCCCCCAGGGAGACGACGTCCGCCCCAAAGCCTTCTTCCCGGACGACGTGGGCCATGGCCAAGCTGCAGTACGCCTTGCAGGCGTAAAAGAGGCGGTAGCGTACACCTAATCCGGACAGGGTTTCGGGAAACTCGCGCATCGCCCGACGGATTTTGTCCTCTTCGTAGACGAGGAGCGGCGTGCCGAACCTCTCGGCCAGCTCGACGGCGCTCACTCCGCCGAAGTGAAGAACTCCGTCGCGTACCTCGAGCTCCACGGGAAATCTCCGCACGGCCGCCCCTCCCCGCTCCGTATGCAACTTTCGTCTTATCCCAACCGTCGTCGTTTCGGTTGGGCTTGGACTCCTTCTCGCCTTGCCGCTGCCGTCCTTCCCCGACTCTACCGCGGAACGCCCGTTCCGAGGAAGTTCTCGCCTCCGGCTACGGCCGTACAGAGCATGCCCACAGTCCCGCAAGGTTCGCCCGCACGCCTCCGCGCTGCGGGTTTATCTTTTTAAGCATACCAAAGCCCCGGTTGCGATGCCACGCCATCCTACTTCCCATGCGCAACGAGCTAGAAGAAGCTATCGCCCGCCTGGCTTCACCGTAAAGCCTCCTCGTCGTACCAAAGAGCCTCTATGAGCCGCCGTTCCTGGGTTTGCGGGCCGTGACCAGGTAAAGGTCGGGCCGGTCGGCGACTTCTATCTCCGCAAATCCGGCGTCCCGAAAGAGGCGGCGCATTTCCTCGTCCTCGGGCAAAAGGTGATCCCGCACGACGCCGCCCAAGCTGCGGTGCAATTCGTTGACCGCTTCTCGGCTCATCGGGTGGAAGACCGCCACTCGCCCGCCGGGTTTTATAATCCGAAACATCTCCCTCACCGCTCGCGCCCGATCTTCGAAGTGAGGAAAACTGGAGTTGCATACAACTTCGTCGAAAGTCCCTTCCGGAAAAGGAGCATTTGCGATATCCCCTTGGACGAACTCCACCCTTCCACCTCCGTACTTCTCCTCGGCAAGAGCAAGCATCTTTTCGGCCAAATCAAAGGCCGTCACTTTTCCGTTCGGTCCCACGGCCTCCAAGAGGAGGGGGATCAAAACTCCCGTGCCGCTACCCACGTCCAATACGTGGCTCCCGGGTCGTATACCGAGATCTCGTACGATCCGGGCCAAGCGTTCGCGGGTTTCCGGGCGGATGTTCGCGTCCCAACCTTCGGCCCGTTCTTCAAAGTACTGCTTGGTCGACCCTTCCACGGAGAAATCACTCCCCCGGTTTTGAGCTCGCGTGGCGGCAACCCCATGAAACCCGCGGGCATCCGTCTTTACGTCGGACCGGGGCCAGGGAAAAGGAAAGCACGGACATCACCTTGGGACGTGTGGCTTACGAAATAATCCCCGCACGTTTGAGGCGGTACCAGATCCAAGGAATGAAAAGGGCGAAAAGAAGTGCAACCGCCGCAAAGGCGGAAGGAGATAGGGACACTCCGACGGCCGGAAGAAGCCGAAAGAGGAGCAAAAGTACAGAAAAGTGTACAAAAAATACCCCAAAAACGAACGATCCGAGGTTCTGCGGATCGTCGGGGGAGAACGGCCAAAGGGAGGCGACGAAGAGCGCGAGCGCCGTTAAATGCACGGCATAAGAAAGCACGGGATCTTGGAACACGCCCAGGTACGAAAACCATCCGTAGGTAAGGGCCGTCCAGAGGAGCGTATAGGCAAACGTCAGGGCGAAGGCCGCCGGAATCGTACGGCGGTAGGCGCGGCCGAGCCAGAAGAGCGGCCAGAGCGGGCGTTCGAGGTAGCGGTACCCGACGGCCGAAACGCTCAAAAAGAGGGGGAGAATCAAGGTAACCGAAGAATGCGCAAGCCCCGCGAGGAAAACCCCGAATTCGAACTGTTCGACAGAGTCCGCACCATCCGGCGAAAAAACCATTAGGCTTCTTCCCGAGAGCCCCCAAACGGAAATCTCAACACCCGGGAAACGCGCGGCCCACCACACCAACACCCAGATGACCCCTACGGGCCAGAAAAAAAGCGGATTCACCCAGGTAACGGCAAGGGAATTCGTGCGGAGCAAGAACACCCGCTTCGACGGAATGAGCCGTTCCCAGAGCAAAAAGAGGAGGCCAAGGGCGAGAGGTAGAAGGCCGACGGGGGCGACGAAAGCGAGAACGGCGGCGGCGATGAGGATCCCCGTCCAACTCAAGGGCAGCTCTGTAAACGGCAGGTAGAGGAGAAACGAGAGGAGGATGGGAAGCCACGGATTCGGAAACGAAACGGCGAGGGCAATCCAAAACGGAAGGAAGGCGAACAGCTGAAGAAGCGTGAGCCTGAGCCGGGCGGAGAAAAACCCGGGGATTTCCGAAAGGGCGAGCGCCGTTCGCGGATCAAACGCCCGCGCGTGCATCCACCCCAAAGCCAAAAAGACGAGGACGAAGGACGGAAGGAGCGAACGAACGGGGATGAGGGAGAGAACGGGTTGCGCCTCGTAAATGAGCCAACCGAGGACGGCGCTAAAGAAAAGGAAAACCCACGTACTGGGACGGCGGACGATGAGGCGAAACCAAATCCTCGAAAGGTACACAAACGGCACGAAGTGCCCCCTCCTCGAGCGGAACTCGGAAAACTCGTTTGCCGAAATTCGTCCCCGCGAACCGACAATCTCCTCGGGAATTTCACCTCACTTCTCGGGCTTTTCTAACGTCGGAAGGGCCGCGGTATCGGGGAGGACGCGGCTTATTTTCCGCATGTCGACGATCGCGGCGAAGGGGCGAAGGCGTTCGACGAGCGCCGCCACCCGCGTGGCAACGAGGGTGACCTTGCCCGCCTCCTTGAGGCGGCGTACGAGGTCGGGTACGAGCTCTTCCGCACCGACGTCGTCGAGGCCGATGGAAGGATCGTCGAGGAGGTAGACGAGGGGCCGAGACACGAAGAGGGCGCTCGCGAGCTGAACGCGCCGCCTTTGCCCCTGGGAGAGGTGACGCAGAAGCGCCTCTGCCGGCACCCCCGCGTACCGAAGGTAGGGTTCGGGATCGGCGGTTTCTCCGTAGAGGGAGGAAACCACCCGGAGGTACTCCGCACCCGTCAGGCTTTCCGGCATCTCCACCCGTTCGCCCAAAAAAAATACCCGGTCCGCCTTTCGTTCGAGCGGATCGCCGTCGAGAAATACCTTGCCGGCGAGCGGTTTCTGGAGGGTGGCGAGCGTACGGAAGAGGGTGGACTTCCCCGCCCCGTTTGGTCCGACAAAGATGAGAACTTCCCCGCGCTCGAGGGAGAAGGAGAGCGGGCCTACCACCGGAGCTCTGCGGTACCCCGCCACGAGGTCGCGAACTTCAAGCATGCCGCCGTAGCACCTCCACACCGTCCAAGGCCGACGCCGCCAGAACGCCCAAGGTGAGGAGCAAGAAAACGCCCTTCCCCGTCCACAAAGTCACCCCGAGACCAAACACGAGGGGAAGAACGGCGCTCCAAACCACCGCACTCCAGGGGACGTCGCCTTCGATTTCCACGGCTACGCCGAAGATTCCCTCCCGTACGACCCCACGTACCCTACGGCGTACGGGAAGGTAGTGGCCCAATTCGTGCAGGTAGACGAGGAGAAACGGGAAAAAGAGGAGAAGTATGTAGAATTCCGGACGCGAGAGGACGCACGGTACCGCACGAAACGCCGCTACACCCAGGGCGGCGATGCCGAACACGAGTCCCGCGAGGGGCGCGAGGAGGACGACCACGCGCTTCGTAAACGCCCAAAAGCCCATCGGTTTCCCCCCAATCGCGAGCGCGCAGGTTAAAGCGGACGGCGAGTTGTATGGCCAATAGCGCTCCGGGAATGAGAGTATCCCTGCGGGCCGGAAACGGAAACAAGTTGGCCCGCACTTCCCTCGGGCGAGAAACAAAGCAACCGATGGAGCGTGGGAAGTGCGCTCCCCCGCCCCATCGGCCGTCCTCTGCCCAACCCCGGAGTGGTCCCCCGAACCGTCCGAGCGCCCTTATGCCCTTGGGCGAGACATACCTCACCGGCAGAGGCAGACGTACTTCACAGAAAGCGACTTGAGGAGGAATTCCGTCGAACAGCTTACCACGGGGCCGTGGCAGGTGAGAGAGGGGCATACGATCCCGCACGGTGCGATGTATCCGAATAAGGCGACGATGACGGCTACGGCGAGCACGAGGACGAACCACCCGGCGCGCAAGCGCCGCGAGCGGCCGTCGTACGTGCGGGCGGCCGCGTACGTGAGGGCACCGGAAAGCGCCAAGGCGATGACCACGAGGAGCGGAGTCGCCCGAAATTCGATCCCCGTCGCATCGCGTTCCATGTGGACAAAGGCGCTCAGATCCTGCCCCGTCACGGCCCAGAGGACGGAAAACGTCATGATGAGGATGTAGAGGATCAGAAACGAAAGCGCACCAAAGACGAAGAGCAATAGGGCCATGCGGCCTACCCGTTCCCAGGGCAAAAGCGTGCGTTCGACCACGGTTCTCACCCCCTTTCCCGTTGGCTAGTATAGGAAATCCTCCGCGTGAGCGTCAAGACAAATCCGGAAAAATCCACAAAACGAGTTTCCTTGAGATATGCGAATATTTCGGTCTCAGAAAGAACGGGCGTCCCTCCCCGTTCTTACCGGGCAAGACAAAAATCCCTCGGTCGCGACCGAAATTCGGACGACCGCGGGCTTCGCGCGGCGCGGAGAAGACGCGGATTTCGGCGCCTTACTTTCGCGTCGGGTCCATGGGCTGGGTGATCACGGCACGCTTCCGCTCCAGGGGGACGGGCATGCGGAAGAGGACGTGGAAAAATCCGAGGGCGTTGAAGGGGATGAGGGGCCAAAAGTAGGGCGTGTTGAGGGAGTAGGTAAACACGAGGGAGAGGAGGATGAGCGTCGTCCCCACGACGAGTCCTGGGGCGCCGAAGAGGGCGACGGCGAAGAGGAGAAAGAGGCGCATGAGCCGATTTGCGAGGGACATCTCGTAACTCGGCGTGGCGAAGAGGCCGATGGCCGCCACGGCGATGTATAGGACGATTTCCGGGACGAAAAGCCCGGCCTTGGTCGCCGCGTCACCGAGGATGATCGTCGCGAGAATGCCCAGGGCGGTGGCAAGGGGGGTGGGCGTGTGAATTGCGGCCATGCGCATGAGGTCGATGAAGAGTTCTGCGATGAGGATTTGCGCAAAGAGCGGCACGTCCGTGGGCTTCTCCACGCCTATCATCTCGAGCCCCGGCGGGACGAGCCAGGGGTGGGTGGCGTAGAGGAACCACAGGGGGAGGAAAAACACGGAGGTGAAGATCCCGAAAAAGCGCACCCACCGGAGGTACATGCCCACGACGGGGGTTTGGCGGTACTCTTCGGCGTGCTGTACGTGGTGGAAGAAGGTCGTCGGTGTGATCATCACGCTCGGCGATGTGTCGAAGATGATGAGGACGTGCCCTTCGAGGAGGTGCTGTACCGCCACGTCCGGACGCTCCGTGTAGCGTACGAGGGGGTAGGGATTCCACGATTGACCGATGATGTATTCCTGAAGGGACTTATCCGTCATCGGAATCCCGTCGACCTGCACCCCGTCGATCCGGCGACGGACGAAGTCGACGAGGCCGGGGTTGGCCACATCTTCCAAATAGGCGATCGCCACGTCGGACTTGCTTCGTTCGCCCACGCGGCGGATTTCCACGCGCAACTTTTCGTCCCGCAGGCGGCGCCGCAAAAGCGCCGTGTTCACGATGATGTTTTCCGTAAACCCGTCGCGGGAACCGCGGACGACGCGCTCCGTGTCGGGCTCCTGGGGCGTCCGCCCCGGGTACATCCGCCCGTCGAGGAGGATCCCCTCCCCTACCCCTTCGATCACGAACCCGAAGAGGCCGGTGAGCACCCGGTCGACGAACTCGTCGTACGTGCGTATGGGCTCCACCTGAACGTGGCTGAGGTAGTGGGAAAAGAGGAGGTGGAAGACTTCGTCCGGAGAAAGCCTCCCCTCGACCTCGAGGCTCAGGCGCGCGGTGTCCTTGAGGAGGATGGCGAGCATTCCGTTGTCGGCGAGGCCGTTTACGAAAAAGATCGCCACGCGGCGGCCGCCGATCACGAGCTCGCGCATGCCAATGTCAAAGGACTTGCCTACTCCGAGTCGCTCCTTGAGGACCTTTACCGCTTCCTCGTAGTTCCGTGAGATGGGTACGGCGAGCGACGTGTTGTTCGCCAAAGGCTACCCCTCCCGGCTCGGCAACGCACACCCCAAAAGGTAGTATGCGCCGCCTTCCGGCGGGGCAAACCTCTTCACGCCGCCTTCCGACGGAGCAACCGTTCCTCTCCCCGAGGCAGGGGCGGGGGCGACGTCTCAAGGCGCGTCTCAAGGCAGGACGAAGCCCTCACGGTTCGGTGCGACCGGAGCGTCGGGAACGTCACGTCGTAGCGCGCGCAGGGGGAGAATTCGCCTCGTACCGCGGGAGTGCGTGCCGCCGAAACCCATCGACGGGTGCGGAAGAGATGCCGCCCCGCCTCACGAAGGTTCGATGAGCTCGCGCAGCTTTTGAAGAATGCGCTTTTCCAGACGGCTCACCTGTACCTGGGACACGCCGAGGCGTTCGGCTACTTCTTGCTGGGTGTAGTCTTTGAAGAAGCGGAGGTAGACGATGAGCCGCTCGCGCTCGGGTAGGCGGGCGACGAGTTCGCGCACCTCCACGCGCTTGAGCCAGGCATCGTCTCCCTCGGCAAGTTGGTCGATGAGCGCTATGGGATCGCCGTCGTTTTCGTAGACCGTCTCGTGGATGGAGACGACTTCGCGCGTGGCCTCTTGGGCGAAGAGAACCTCGTCCGGCGGGACGCCCAAGGCTTCCGCGAGCTCCCCGAGCGTGGGCTCGCGCATGAGCTGCTTGGTGAGCTCGTCGCGCATGCGCCGGATTTTATGCCCGAGTTCCTTAACCGCGCGGCTCACCTTGACTTCTCCGTCGTCCCTCAGGTGGCGCTGAATTTCGCCGATGATCATCGGGACGGCGTACGTGGAAAACTTCACGTCGTAGGAAAGGTCGAACTTGTCGATGGCCTTGATGAGTCCGATCGCTCCGATTTGGAAGAGGTCGTCCGCTTCGTACCCGCGGTGCAGAAAGCGTTGGACGACCGACCAGACGAGGCGGACGTTTCCCTCGACGAGGCGCTCGCGGGCTCGGACGTCCCCCGCCTGGGCCTGTCGGATGAGCTCCCGCACCTCGTCGTCCGTGAGCTCCGTGTGAGGGTTCCTCTCCGTGCCGCGCACTCCCCTCCACCCCTACTCCACCTTCGCCTCGCGGTCGGAACTGCGCGTCGCGAAGCGCTTCGTCATGCGGACGACGGTGCCCTTTCCGGGAGAAGACTCCACCTCAACCGAGTCCATGAAATTCTCCATGATCACGAAGCCCATACCCGAACGCTCGAGGTCCGACCGCGTCGTAAAGAGGGGTTGTCGCGCCTCCTCCACGTCGGCAATCCCCACCCCCTCGTCGCGGACGACGAGCGTGAGGAGATCGCCCTCGAGCACCGCCTCGACGCTCACCCAACCTCCGCCGTCGGGATAGGCGTGGATGATCGCGTTGGTAACCGCTTCGGATACGGCCGTCTTGAGTTCTGCAAGCTCGTCCAACGTGGGGTCCAGAGGAGCTACGAAGGCAGCTACGGCCATACGCGCAAGGGCCTCGTTGCCCTTGCGGGCGGGGAAGCTCAGGCGCATCTCGTTTCGCACCTCAGGCCACCCCCAGCTCCGCAAGGGCTGCGTCCTCGTCTCCCGCCGCGGAGACGATTCGATACAGCCCCGAGAGTTCGAACATCCTGTGGACCGTAGGGTTGACGCCGCAGACGACGATTCTTCCTCCGTCGGGTGCGAGGCGCCGATAGCGCCCGAGGATCACCCCCAAACCCGAGGAATCCATGAATTCCAGGGCGGAAAGGTTCAGGACGAGGTGGCGGGCCCCGCTTCGCCGAAGCCACGTGTCCAGGTAGTCGCGAACCTCCTCCGCCACGGCGTGGTCGATTTCGCCGCCCACACGGACGATGAGCGCGGTGCCGCGAAGCTCGTGCGTCAGATGAACGGCCACGTTCTCAACCCCTCCTCCGCATGCGAGGCCAAAGCGGCGAGACACTTTGGCCTTCGCCCTCTTCCCTTTTCTCTCCGTTCGGTACTTCCTCCTTCTCCCTCGACGGGAGTGGCCAATGGTAGTGCGAATCCGCCGGGAATTTTCTCCTGTCGTCAAGGAACGAGAGCGCATTGTCGGGGCGCGGGCCCGCAACGCCGTAGAGCGAGGCCGCATCGTCCTGGAAGGGACCACCCCTTCAGGGGACGAGATCGCGCAGCCCGCGGAAAATCCGTTCGGGAAGGGAAGGCAGGCGTACCGCCTCTTCGGCAAGGAGAGGGAACGTCGCCTCGTACGTTTTTCCCGCGATCTCCGTCCGAACCACCACCTCGCCGACGGGGATCCCCGCGGCAAACGGCGCTCGAGGCACGCGGGGGACGACCTCCGTGCGCACGACCTCACCCTTCCCCTTGGGGAAGACGGCGACCACTTCCTCGCCGGCCCGCGCCCCGACCTCCTCGGGAGTACCGCCGGCCACCTTGAGGCGCGCAACGCGCTCGCCCCGGGCATACAGGGTGCTCGCCTCGAGTTGGGCGAAACCGTAATCGAGCATCGTGGTGACCTCTCGGTTGCGCGTCTTGACGTCCGGCTCGCCCATGACCACGGCGATGAACCGAAGGCTGCCGCGCTTGGCGGTCGCCACGAGGCCGTAGCGCGCTTCTGCGGTGTATCCCGTCTTAAGGCCGTCCATTCCCGGGTAGAACTTCACGAGTCGGTTCGTGTTCACGAGCCAAAAGGGCTTCGCCGATCCTTCCCGGAGCATGTCTTCGTAGCGTCCCGTGTACTCGAGGATCCACGCGTGACGTACGAGCTCGCGGCCGAGGAGGGCGAGGTCGCGCGCCGAGGCGACGTGGCCTTCCTCCGGAAGCCCGTGGACGTTGCGAAACGTCGTGTGCTCAAGTCCGAGTTCGCGGGCGCGTCGGTTCATGAGCTCGACAAACTGCTCCACCGAACCGGCGACGTGTTCGGCGAGGGCGACGGCGGCGTCGTTGGCCGAGGCGATGGCGACGGATTTCAAGAGGTCTTCGAGGCTCATCTCTTCGCCCGGCGCGAGGAACACCTGCGATCCGCCCATCCTGGCGGCGCGTTCGCTTGCGACCACGCGGTCTTCCAGGCGGATTCGCCCGGCATCCACCGCTTCGGCGACGAGGAGCATGGTCATCACCTTGGTCATACTCGCCGGCGGAAGCGGGGTGTCGGCTTCCTTCTCGTAGAGGACGGCGCCCGTGGTCGCCTCGATCAGGATCGCCGCCTTGGCGTTCGGCGCGAGATCGGGGACGAGATCCTGCCTCGCGTCCGACGTCGCAGATTCCGCCGGAGAGGTTGCCCGGGAATCATCCGGTGCCGTTGCCGACCGCGCTTCGCCTTCCTCCCAGGGGAACCCGTCTCCCCGCACCGTCGTCGGTGGGTAGAAACAGACTCCGACGGCCAAAAGCACGGCCGAGAGAAAGAGTCCGATGCGAAACACAACGCGCATCCGCTGGTACACCGTCGGTCCACCTCCGGTCGATCCAGAGCCGCCTCCGCCGCCGGAGTGGTCCTCCGGACCTGCGTGGGCCCGTCTCATCTCTTCTAGGATCTCCCAGAAGTCGCCGCGGCATACCGAGCGGATGCGCGCCGCGTACGTTCGGTTCGGTCCTGCACCTCAGTCCTCAAGGTCGCGATCGCGCACGACGTCGATCACCGTCTGGACGCACGTAACGTCCTCCTCGGTGACCTTGAAGGCCTGGACGAGCTTTTCGACGGCTTCGTCGGGAATTTCCTGCGAGGACACCATGCGCGCCAGGGCGTCACCGCGGAAGATCTTGGAACCCCCGCGGTAGTACAGGGTAACGCCGGCGGCGTGGTCGATGGGATCGCCCTTCTTTCGCCGGCCGCCGCCCGCAAGCATCACCGCTTCGCCGATGAGCCGGGCATCCGGCGGCATGAGGGTCCCCTCCCGTTCGGCGCCGATGACGACCTCGTACTCCGGCTGCGGAAGGAGCTCGTAGTCGTCCACGACGCGCGGATCGCCGCCCTGTCGTTCCACCCATTCGGCGAACTTTTCGAGCGCCGCGCCCGAAACCAACGTATCGTCGACGAGGCGGACGGCATCGAGGATCGTTTCCGCCTTCCCGGCCAGGAGCGCCATCTCCGCCGCCATGCGAACGGCCGCGCCCTTGACGTCGTCCGGGCCGCCGCCCTTGAGGACTTCGATCGCCTCGCGAACCTCGTTCGCGTTGCCGATCTCGTAACCGTGGGGCTGAATCATGTTCGTGAGGATCGCCGTCGCCCGCCTCCCGAGCTTCTTGGAAATCCGCACGAGGAGCGTTGCGAGTTCGCGGGCGTCCTCCTCCGTGGGCATGAAGGCTCCCGATCCCGCCTTTACGTCGAAGACGAAGCCGTCGGCCCCACCGGCGAGCTTCTTGCTCAAGATGGAAGCGACGATGAGCGGCTTGGAATCTACGGTTGCCGTGACGTCGCGGAGGGCGTACAAGATCTTGTCTGCCGGGACGATTTCTTCGCCGGGTTCGGCGACGGCGAGCCCGATGTCCTCCACCTGCCGGACGATCTCCTCCGGCGTGAGGTTCGTGCGGAACCCCGGGATCGCCTCGAGCTTGTCGATCGTGCCCCCCGTGTGGCCGAGGGCGCGTCCCGAGAGCTTGGCTACGGGGATGCCCAACGCCGCAACCATCGGGAGGACGACGAGGGTGAGCTTATCCCCCACCCCTCCCGTAGAGTGTTTGTCCATTTTGAAGCCTGGAACGGGGGAAAGGTCGAGTTTTCCTCCGGAATCCGCCATGGCGAGGGTCAGGGCGAGGGTCTCTTCGTCGGCGAGCCCGCGCACGTACGCCGCCATGAGGAAGGCCGCCGCCTGGTAGTCCGGGATTTCCCCCTTCACGATGCCGTTCACGAAAAAGCGGATCTCCTCTTCCGTGAGGACCCCGCCGTCTCGCTTCTTCGCGAGAATCTCCTGGGCACGCATAGGTCCATCGCTCCTTTGCGTCGAACTAGCGCACGAGTTCGGGGAGGAAGCTCGTGCCGACTTCCGGCCGCCACCCGAGGTGAAAGTTTTCCGCAAGCGTTGCCGCAAGGTCGGCAAACGTCTCCCGCACGCCCAAAGATCGACCCTCCCCCCGATCCGCCACAACCGCTAGGAGCGGCACGTACTCCCGCGTGTGGTCGGTTCCTACGTGGTAGGGGTCGTTTCCGTGGTCCGCCGTGATCACGAGGAGGTCACCCGACCGAAGGCGGGAGAGGAGATCCGGAACGCGGGCGTCGAAAGCCTCCAGCGCCCGCGCGTACCCTTCCGGATCGCGGCGGTGTCCGTATCGCGAATCGAAGTCCACGAGGTTTACAAACAAGAGGCCCGTGAAGTCTTCTTCAAGGCGAGCGAGGGTGATTTCGACTCCCTCTTCGTTGGAGCCCGTACGCCACGAGCGGGTAATCCCCCGCCCAGCGAAGATGTCTTCGATTTTCCCCACAGCCCAAACGTCCCATCCCGCATCCCGAAGAGCATCGAGAAGCGTGGGGGCAAAGGGCTCCACGGCGTAGTCGCGGCGGTTTGCCGTACGGACGAAGCCTCCCGGTTTTCCCCGAAAGGGGCGGGCGATGACGCGCCCTACGAGGTACGGTTCTTCGAGGGTAAGGCGCCGTGCGACTTCGCAGGCGCGGTAAAGATCCTCGAGGGGGACGACCCCTTCGTGCGCCGCAATTTGAAAGACACTGTCCGCCGAGGTGTAGACGATCCACGCCCCCGTCCGCATGTGCTCTTCGCCCAGCTCTTCGATGATCGCCGTGCCGGAGGCCACCTTGTTGCCGAGGACGTTCCGCCCCGTGGCCTCGACAAACCGCCGGATGAGCTCCTCGGGAAAACCGTGAGGAAACGTGCGGAAGGCTCGACGCACCCAAAGCCCCATGAGTTCCCAGTGCCCGGTGAGCGTGTCCTTCCCCACAGAACGTTCGGCCATCTTGGCAAAAAAGGCCCGCGGCCGCTCTGTGGGAGGGACGGTCGCAAGGGGGGCGATGTTCCCCAGACCGAGAGAGGCGAGGTGAGGAAGCGCGAGGCCGCGGCGCGCGGCGAGATGGCCCAGGGTGTTTGCTCCCGCGTCTCCGTACCTTTCGGCGTCCGGGAGGGCACCGATGCCTACGCTGTCCAAGACGACGACGATTGTGCGAGAAAATACGGGTTGCGGCATCGCCCTACCTCCTGAGAGGACAAGGTCGAGGGGAGCTTCCGAAGGTGAACCGCACGTCGCCGGGTTTCCCGTCGCCCCGAGACGCTTCGGGTGCGCCGTCACGCGCGCGGGTGCGCGCGCCGGAAGACCTCCCACGCGGCTTCCCGTACGACGTGCGTGTAGACCTGCGTCGTGCGGACGTCCGCGTGCCCGAGGAGTTCCTGCACCACGCGAAGGTCCGCCCCCCGGGCGAGGAGGTGCGTAGCAAACGAATGGCGCAAGGTGTGGGGAGAAAGCGCTTTCGCGATTCCCGCGGCACGGGCCCGTTCTCTGAGGATCTTCCAGAATCCTTGCCGCGTGAGGGGGCGTCCGCGAGCGTTCAAGAACACGCGGTCTGCCGACCGTTCCCCCGCCTTCCGCCCGCGGGCGGCGAGGGCGGGTCGCCCGAATTCCAGGTAGCGGCGAAGGGCCTCGGCGGCGGCGCGCCCGAAGGGGACGACGCGTTCCCTGTCTCCCTTGCCGATAAAGCGCAAAAACTCCCCCTCCCAGTGAATGGCGGAAAACGTAAGCCCCACGAGTTCGGAGACGCGGAGGCCCGAACCGTACAGGAGTTCGAAAAGTGCGCGGTCGCGAAGCGAGAGGGGATCCGAACCGCGAACGGACTCGAGAAGGGCGAGCACTTCCGACTCGGCGAGTACCCGGGGCAGCCCGACGTCGCGCTTGGGACCGCGTACCTCCCGCAGGACGTCCCCCGGAAGCCGGCCGTTCTCTTCTAGGTACCGGGTAAAGGCGCGGAGCGCGGCGATCCGGCGCTTGGCGGTCGCGGGCCGAACCCCACGTTCGGAGAGGGACTCGAGATAGGCGGCCACGGTTTCCCGCCATACCTCCCGCGGAGAAGCGTCCCTCGACCGGGGTCGGAACTCGCGAGAAGAGAGCCAGCGGGCGAAGTCCTCGAGGTCGGACGCGTACGCGCGCACCGTGTGCTCCGCGCGCCCGCGTTCCAGACGGAGGAAGAGGAGGAAGGCTTCCCGCTCCTCGGAAACCGCGCGCAGGGGATCCACGGTCGCGTCCCTCCCACCTCAGGCGATGAGCTCCTCCGGCGAGCGGTACGAAAGGCCCAAAGAACGAGCGACCGCCTCGTGCGTGACGTAGCCGGCATGCGTGTTAAGCCCTTTGCGCAGAGCGGGGTCGCGCCGAAGGACTTCGGCTAGGGGAGCGGACAGGAGCTTTTGCACGTAAGGCAGGGTGGCGTTTACGAGCCCCCAGGTAGACGTGCGAGGTACCGCGCCCGGGATATTCGCCACGGCGTAGTGGAGGACGCCGAAACGCTCGTACACGGGATTGTCGTGGGTCGTCACGCGGTCCACCGTCGCGATCGACCCCCCCTGGTCTACGGCGACGTCCACGATCACCGATCCCGGGCGCATGGCCCGCACCACGTCTTCCGTGACGAGGACGGGGGCCTTCGCTCCGGGGATGAGGACTGCACCGACGACGAGATCCGCTCCCGTCACTTCTTGCCCGATCGACCACGGGTTCGACATGAGCACGCGCACCCGCGGGCCGAAGAGATCGTCCAAGGTGCGCAGCCGGTCCGCGTTGACCTCGAAGATGACGACTTCCGCCCCCAACCCTGCGGCGATTTTTGCCGCATTCGTTCCCACGGTACCTCCTCCGAGAATCACGACTTTCCCCGGAGCAACCCCCGGAATTCCGCTCAGGAGCACCCCCGAGCCTCCGTACGTCTTTTGGAGGAATTGCGCGCCGATCTGCACGGAGAGGCGACCCGCGACCTCGCTCATGGGCTGAAGGAGGGGGAGGGCACCGTTGGCAAGCTGTACGGTCTCGTAGGCGATCGCCGTTACCCGCCTTTCCAGAAGCGCGCGCGCGAGGTCCGGCGCCGCAGCGAGGTGGAGGTACGTAAAGAGGACCAGACCTTCCCGGAAATGCCGAAATTCTTCGGGAAGGGGCTCTTTGACCTTGAGGACGAGGTCCGCCCGATTCCAGACGTCCTCGGGAGTCGGGACGATTTCCGCACCGGCGGCGCGAAATTCGTCGTCGGCGATCCCGCTTCCCTCCCCTGCCCCTCGCTCCACGAGCACCTTGTGCCCCATCGTGTGAAGCGCGTGGACACCTGCAGGCGTGATCGCCACGCGGTTCTCGCCGGGTTTTATTTCCCTCGGTACGCCGACGATCATCCTTCGTTGCCTCCTCGGGTTGTGGTGGTTGTGCGGCGGCCCTTCGGTCGACTCTCGACGGGGACTTTGCCAAGCGCGATAAAAAACGACCGAGGTGGTCCACCTCGGCATCATTATACGCCTTTTTCCAAGGTTTTACCGAACCGCGGAGGGTTTCCGGCGGCTACCGCTCATCCCTCTCGCGTGAGGGAGCGGTTTCGGGGGTTCCGCCCGACGTACCTTTCTCTACTTCCTTTTCGCGTGCGAGACATTCGCGGCAAATCCCGAGAAACGTGAGCCTGTGGTCGAGAACCTTGAAGCCGTAGCGTTCTTCTACGACTCTTTCCACGTCGGCGAGTAGGTTCTCGTGAATCTCCTCGACCTTCCCGCAGCGGATGCACTGCAGGTGGTGGTGGTGACGCGCCATCCCCTCCTTGCGGAAGTCGTAACGCGTCACCCCGTCCCCGAAGTTCACTTTGTACACGATCTCCAGATCGCTCAGAAGTTCGAGCGTTCGATACACGGTGGCAAGACCGATGTCCGGGACGCGTTCCTTGAGGAGTAAGAAGATCTCCTCCGCGCTCAGATGGCGGTCTTCGTGTTCCAAGAGGATCCGCACCGTGGCTTCCCGCTGCGGCGTCATTTTGTAGTTGTGCGCTTGCAAAATCTGTCGGATCCGCTCGATCCTGTCTTCCAACAAGGGAGGTTCCCCCTACGGCACCATCTCAGGCCCATTGTACCAAGGATGTACCTTCTTGATAAATGCCAAAAACCCCGGCGCACCCGCAACTTCGGCCGGCGAGAAGGTGCTTCCCGACGGGTGGCTCCTTGGCTTGTGTTCATCATACCGCAAAACCGGTGGGTACTGCCAAAGACGAAGGAGCGGAAAACGAGAAGAGCTGAGGAATCGCCCACCAGAGAAGGAGGCGGAAGACGAAAACCCCCGTCCACGCGAGTCCGTACCGAAGAAGCTCGGGGCGCAGGGGATCGCGGTACCGTAGGAGGCGGTTGCGTACGAGAAAGGAAGCAAACCGTGCGGTAAAGGCGAGGCCAAAGGCGAGCGCCACGAGGGAAAGTCCGTGCAGGCCGAAAAGAAAGAAGACGTCGCTCTTGTGCAAAAGACCCGTCCGGTAGAGAAAGGCCAAGGTAAAACCGAGACGGGCGGCGTACCCGACGAAGTACAACCCGAGCAAGGGAGCCAAAAGAACGGAAGCTCCTACCCAAGCCAAAAGGAGGGTCTCCCCCAGGAGGACCGCCGCCGTTCGTCCCAAGCAAGAAGCGGGATTTCCGGAAGGAGAGGCATCGCGTTCCCCCAAGGCGTGCACCACGGTGGCGAGCGTCGGCGGATCGAGGTACAACCCCCACACCACGCCCAGCCCGAATCCCAAGATCCCCAACGCGACGAGCAGGCGTACGACCCGCGAACCCGCCATTTCCTCACACCTACCCCACACCGGACGGCCTCGGCACCCCCATGGAATGCAGGGCGTTTCAGAGGAAGGCACGGGGTGTTGCCAACTCTCGTGTAGTCGATGTATAATAATGTCTGCGTCGGCACGGATGGAGTACCGAACCGGGTCAGGTCGGAAACGAAGCAGCCCTAAGGTGCGAGATCCGGTGCCGGCGTCTTTTTGTGCCCGATCTTTTTGTGCCCGAAGGGAAGAAAAATTTCCCGCGTGCAGAAGGGGCTAGGAGGAGCTCCCGGGAAAGGAGGCGAATATATACGTACGTGTGTGCTCCCGTGAACATGACGAGTTGGAGCCCCCGCATCTGGTAAACCTTACCAAAGTGTCATGCCCTAGCCGGGCCGTTCGGCTACGATGGAAAGCGGTACGGATCGGAAAAAGGGGAACACTCCTCGTGGACGGAGATCAAGGGGGTCATCCCGAGGATGTACAGACAGAAAGAACGAAAGAACCGATGGATCACGTTGGGCACACGGGAAGCGGCCCTCCTCGCCCTGTACGTGCCCTACTTCGTCGTGGTCCTTCTCGCCTACGCGGTACAGGACCTCGTCCGCACCCTGCGGAGGAGCGACGGACACGCCCTTTCCGCGATGCTCTTTTCCGGACACCTAGGAAGGCATCCGATCCTCTGGTGGAGCGGTAGCCTGGCAGCCTTCGGCCTTTGGAACCTCGCCGTAGCCACGGTGCAGAAGGATCCGCAGAGCTTGCTGTACAGCGTGTTCCCGCTTTTGTACGCCGCGTTTTCCCTCTGGGTATTCGTCCGTATCGACCTCCGTTCCCCCGAGGTGCACGCCGAAGAGACCGACCGCACGCTCTCCGCCGCCTACCACCTCGGCGTACCGACCGCCGTTCTAGCGGTGGCCGAATCCTTCTTTCTCAACCGTTGGGGGGACGTCCTCGCCCTCCTCGGGTGGTATCCGTGGCGGGGCGGCGCGGATTTCCGCGCCAGCGGGACGTTCGAAAATCCCAACTTCGCAGCCGTGTTTTTCGCCTTTTTCCTCTTCCTCGGCGCGGGTCTCATCGAACGAAGCGCGTCCACCCGTCTCCGCCTTTTCTACACCGGAGAGCTCTTCCTCTACGCCGTCGCCCTCCTTCTCACCGGCTCGCGGGGAGGATTTATCGGGTTTGTGGCGGGGTTAGTCCTCTACGCCGTCCTCTTTGCCGCAGGCGACTTGACGGAAAGGCAGCCCGAAGTGAAGCTCGTGAAAAAGCTCCACGCCACGCCCCTCACGCACATCGGGGTCACCCTCTTTTCCGCGCCCTGGCTCCTCACGTCCGCAATTCCGCGCTTCTCCCTTTGGAAAGATTCGTGGGCGGAGCGCGGCGAAATCTGGCGAAAAGGTCTCCAACTCTTTCGCGAGGCGCCCTGGACCGGCCACGGACTCGCCTCGTTTGCCAAGGTCCCCCCCGAGATCTTTGGGGAAACTCTCCCCCTGCCGCACGCCCACAACCTCGTCCTCAGCCTTCTCGTGGACAGCGGCGTCCTAGGCCTGCTCCTCCTGGCACCTGCGTTTTACCTCTTCCTGAGCGTCCCCGGAGAACTCCTCCGTCGGAACCACCCCTGGGGAAAGCCGGCCGCGGCGTTCTTCTTCGCCCTTCTCGTCCACGGCCTTGTCGATTTCCCCCTCTTTTCGCCGCAGGTGGCCCTCCTCGTGGTCGCCGTTCAAAGCTCCCTCATCGCCGAAGCCCATCCCGTGCGGCGAAGCCTTTGGACGACCTGGGCGGCATCCGCCCCTCCCTACGGCGAGGCCGTCCTCACAGGGGACGGTAAAACACGACTGTAACGTAGGGGTTCACGATGCCCACGCCGTCGCGCGTGAAGTCCGCACCGAGCAAGTTTTTCCGATGCCCCTCGGAGTTCAAAAGTCCCACGTGCGCCTCCAGGACGTCGGCAAAACCCGTGGCGAGGTTTTCCCCGACCACGCGAAAGGGGATCCCGGCCGCCTTCATCCGCCCGGCTACGTCCAGCCCCGTCGTGGGAGAAACGTGGGCGAAGAAGTGATGCGTCGCCATGTCCTGGCTGTGGCCCAGCGCGACGCGGGCGACGGCGGCGTCCCACGTAAGCGTCCGTAGACCCAGATCGGCGCGAAAATCGTTTATGAGGCGGTGCATGAGACGCTCGCCGGTGCGCGCCGACTGCTCTTCCGCCTCCGGAGGAACTTCCTCGTCCAGCCACGGGGGGAGGCTTCCGACGTAGGAAAACTCCACGGGAAACGCGCGGGCACGCAAGACGTGGCGTACGTCGCTCAGGCGTACGGCGACGACGAGGTTTTCGCGAAAGCGGTCGACGTAGACGCGGACGAGCTCCCCGCGACCGCCCCCGGGCAGGAGGACGATCCCTTCCTTGAGACGCTCCTGGGAGAACTGCGCCTTTGCGCCCGCGTCCAGGCGCACTTCTATCGTCTGCGGAACGGTATCGTCCGGGAACTTCTGTCCTGCGCGGTACTTCCCCAGCGTCCAATTCGGCGAAGTACTAAAGGCGTCTACCAGCACACCGTCGCGGAAGGCGAGCACGGCGTAGAGACGCCCGCCCTTTTCATACACCCACCAATCTTCTCCTTGCGGCGATGCCCCGCGCCAGGTGGGGGAACCGAGGAGCGCCGAAGCCTCATCTGCCGAAAGCCCGAGGCGGAGCGAGGTAGCCCCGGAAAGGCGCACCTCGGATTCGCCCGAAGGACCTCCCGAACCGTCCGCAGGCGGGTGGGACTCAGAAGAGACGACTCCCCCGTTCCCTACGGAGGGTTCGGGGGCTATCGGCGCGTGCACGGGAAGGCGTTCGGTGAAGGGGGAAAGCGCCTCGCGCACTTTCGTCCAGAGTTCCTCGGGGTCGAGATGGATGGGATGGCTTTGAAGCCAAATCCAAGCCAAGGCGACGAGCCCTACCACGACGAGTCGGCGAAAGGTCTTCCCCATGGTCGGATTTCCCGCCCTTCGGCGAAACCGAATCGGCGTGCGGCGGAGAAAGGCCGCGCGAACTTCCTACGACCCGGACCCTCCTCCGCGGGGAAAGGGGTCCGGGGGAAGCTTGGCTTCCGCTTCCTGGGGAGCTTCCGGCGGGCGTACGGCGGCAACGGGAGGCGTACCTCGGAGCATCGCCTGAAAGCGCTTGAGCGTCGCGCTCACCCGGCCGTGTACGCTATCGGGCGGAAACTCCCCCGCTTCGTCGCGCGCACCCGCGGGGACACCCAAGAGGAGTTCCAGAGCTTCGTCCACACGTTCTACGGCGTAGACGGAGAATTCTCCCGCCTCGATCGCCTGCACGACGTCTTCTCGAAGCATGAGATTGCGGAGATTCGCGCGCGGAATTACCACACCCTGGGTTTTCGTCCAGCCCAAGGCACGGGCGACGTCGTAAAAGCCCTCGATTTTTTCGTTCACCCCGCCTACCGCCTGCACGTTTCCTTTTTGGTCCACCGACCCCGTGACGGCGAGGTCCTGGCGCACGGGAATCCCGGCAAGGGCGGAGAGAAGGGCTACGAGTTCCGCGAGAGAAGCGCTGTCGCCGTCGATGGGGTCGTAACTTTGTTCGAAGACGATTTGCGCCGCGAGGGAAAGCGGCGCTTCCCGCTCGTACGTCGCCCGTAAGTACCCTCCCAGGATGAGGACCCCTTTCGTGTGAATCCGGCCGCCGAGCCGAGCCTCCCGCTCGATGTCGAGAATCCCCTCGCGTCCGGCGCTCACGGAAACGCTGATCCTCTGCGGTCGGCCGAAGGTGAGGTCTCCTACGGTGCTCACGGCAATCCCGTTTACCACGCCGACCTCCGCCCCGGAAACGGCAACGCGGAGCGTCCCGGCGGCGATGAGCTCGTAGATGAGGTCGCGCACGAGGGCGCTGCGGTAGATGCGCGCCTCGAGGGCGCGGACGACGTGTTCGCGGGAGATGCGCTCGGCGTGCGCGCGCGCGGCGTAGGCGTGCGCCTCGCGGACGACATCCGCAAGGTCGGCAAATCGCGTGGAGATCTTTTCCCGATCTTCGGCCAGGCGCATGGCGTACTCGAGAACTGCGGCCACGGCAGAAGCATCGAGGTGCAGGAGGCTTTCTTTGTCCACGAGGGTGCGAAGGAAGGCGACGAAGTTTCGGACGTTGGCCTCCGTGTAAGGCATCGACGTCCCGAACTCCGCCTTCACCTTAAAGAGCTCGCGAAAGTCGGGGTCGAAGTGGTAGAGGAGGAAGTACACGTACGGATCGCCGACGAGGATCACCTTGAGGTCGAGGGGGATGGGTTCGGGAGCGAGGCTGCGGGAGGTGACGATCCCGTAGGTTTCGCCCACGTCTTCTACGACTACGGAGCGTTCGCGCAGGGCGCGCTTGAGTCCGTCCCACGCAAACGGGGCGCGAAGGAGGTCGGCGGCCGGCAAGATGAGGTACCCGCCGTTCGCCCTGTGGAGCGATCCGGCCCTAAGCAGCGTGAAGTCCGTGCGCAAGATCCCAAGAACCGCTTCGCGCTCGATCCGACCGATGAGGTTGGGAAAGGTCGGGTTTCGCTCCACGACGACGGGAGCTCCGTCCGTTTCCGAGTGGTCCACGAACACGTTCACGGCGTAGCGGCGGAGGGGATCTTCCGCGGGAAGAAAGGGGAGCGGCCGCTCGGGGCCTTTGAGGAAGAGCGGGAAATGTTCGAGGACGTCCTCCCGGACTTCTTCTAAGTAGCGCAGGACCTCCCTTTCCGCGGCGTATACTTCGAAGAGTTCGGAAAACGCGCTTTGGACGATGTGCTCGCCGACGGTGCGTTCCAGGCTGCGAAGGGCCTCCCGCATCTCCCGTTCCCGCTGTTGGATCTCCCGAAAGGTCTGGGCCAAGTCCTCCTCCACCCGGCGTCGGCGTGCGAAGAGTTCGTTCCGTTCCTCCTCCCCCATCGCGTTCAGTTCCGCTTCCGGGAGGGGTTCCCCACCCCGGTGAGGGACGATGTAGAGGCCGTCGGGGCCGATCTGCACGAGAAACCCCTGCACGAGGGCCCGGCGGTTGAGCCCCTCCAAGAGGCGACGGCGCTCGTCCTCAAAGCGGGAGACGATTTCCTTTTGGCGGTTTTGGAACTCCTCGCCCTCGAAAGCCCGGGGAAGCTCCCGCCGGAGGAAGGCCACCACGTCCTCGAGGCGGTGGGCGAGACGTCGACCTTCGCCCGGGGGAAGGGAGAGGGCCTTGGGGCGTTGAGGATCGCGAAAGTTGTACACGTAGCACCAATCGCGCGGAACCGGACGCGAACGCGCGAGGCGCTCGACAAAGCTGTGCACGGCGGTCGTCCTCCCCGTCCCCGGAAAGCCCGCGACGAACACGTGGAACCCCTCGGCGCGGATCTCGAGACCGAGGGCGAGGGCCTCCGCCGCCCGTTCCTGGCCGATAATCCCCTCGAGGGGGGCGACGTCGAACGTAGATTCGCAGGGCAGGTCCTTGGGTTCAATCCTACGGCGTGCGTCCTCTCCGCGAACGACGGTGACCACGGAATCGCCTCCTTGTTTCCTCCGCGAGAATCGGCGGACGTCGGCCGACGTCCGGTCCGATACCGAATCAAGAACGACCGCATCTTCCGCGTCTCTTTTCATTCTACCGCAAGACCCCCCGTCTTGGGGCGTACCGGCGGAAGGCCCACTCCGCACGGAAGGCGGTGCGCCAAGGCGCTCTTCTGCCGAGGAGAACCCTCCGGGCCCGCCTCCCACGGGATCGGGGGCTAGGCCTTTCGCGTTGCGAACGGAGAACCTCCCTGGACCCGAGGGCGATGCGGGCTGGAAAGTCCCGCCCGCATGTTCTGGGAAGACGGTATAATACCCTTTGACGAGGCATTGGATGTGGAGGTGCGGCGATGGTATTCGCCTCGAAGTCTGCTTTCCCCCCGATCCACCCGTGGGTTCGCCCGGTGCGCGCATCTTGGGTCGACGCACCCTACGCCACGCCGCTCATCCGGCGCTTCCGCGAGGCGCTGCGCACCGCCTTGCTTCGCGAAGGACATCACCTCCTCGCCCGGCCCGAGGACGGTGTCGAGCTCCTCCTCACCCCAGCACCCCTTTTCGAACCCCTGCGTTGGCGCGACGCCCTCCTCTTCACGGCGAGGCGCCGTTTCGGCCTATCGAAGACGCCGACAATCGTAAGCGTGATCCACGCTCCGACCGCGGCGTGGGAAAAAGCCCTGGACGGGGCGCGCGCCTTTCTCGCCGACCCCGAGCGCTTCCGCGGGGAAAACTTTCCCTACGCGGGAATGGCGGAGTCGGCATGGGAGGCCCTCCTCAACCAAGGGAGGCGCGGAGGACCGGTTCTTTTGCTCGAACGCGTGCTTCAGGCCCAATCCAAGAGCATCCGCGTCCTCCTCCTCGTCGGCGACGACGCCTTGGAGGAAGCCTACCTCTTCGACCTCGTCGGTGCCTATCCTCGGCTCCGCCCCCCTGCGGAGGCGTCCCCGGAAGAGAGGGAATTCCTCGTGGCGGCCAACGTCGTGCGTCGCCTTGCCACCGTGGTGAGCACGCGGGAAATCACCGCGCACGAAACGGTGGCCGAACCCCTCCCGTGGGAGGTTTGGCAGCGCCTCGAGGCGCCCAAGGCGATGAAGCGGGCGGGACGCGAGTTTGGCCGGCGCGACTTTTTCACGGAAACGATCTCCATCGACAGCCTCGTCCACGTCCCCGCCGTGAGCGACGCGATCGCCGACCAGTACAGCGAAGGGTGCTACGCGACGTGGGAGCCGGAAATCGACGCCCTCGTGGCGACGATCACGGGGAGCGCCCGCCCCTTCGACAAAACGCAGCTCACGGACGACGAACTCGCCCTCATCGTCGGCGTCCGCCCGGACAAACAGGGCGCCGTGGTGCGCCACGTTTTGGGTAAGCGGAACGATCCTCCCTCCTCGGAAGCCGTGGAACTCTTCGACATGGACGAACCGCTGCCGCGCGTGGCGTGGGAGGAAGGGGGCCGCACGTACACCGTCCCCGTGGCGCGTTCCAAGCTCCACGGCCATCGGGGGATCCGCGCGTACGATCCGCGCGTCGTGGAGTACGTCCCCATGGACGAAGCGTACTTCCACTACCCGGTCTCCTGCTCTACGGAAGCCCAGGCGATGGGCATCCGCCAGGCGTTTGCCCGTTCTCAGGCCCTCCGGAATCCCGATGACCCTCGGAAGATCGCCTTCACGATCATCCCCGGCCACGGGGTCCTCATCGCGGAAAAATGGGTGCGCGGCAAGGCACCCTTTCAGGTGATCTGGGAGGCGATGGACGCCGGCGCCCTCGAGATCACCCCGCGCGTACCTCAGGGGCCATTTCGCTACGCCCCAGGAGCGGACGGACGTATGCACTGGGACGAGACGGAGGAAATCCCCCTCGGCCCGTGGCCCATCGACGGTGCGCAAGGGAGATGAGAGCATGGCGAATTCCCTCGCCGACAGGGTCGTCCTCCTCACGGGAGCCTCCTCCGGCTTCGGCGCGCTCGCCGCGGAGCGCCTCGCCGCCCGCGGAGCGCGCCTCGTCCTCATGGCAAGGCGCAAAGACCGGCTGGAATCTTTGGCGCAAAGGCTTCCGACCCCCGCGATCGTCGTACCCGGCGACGTCACCCTGTCGGACGACCGAGAGCGCGCCGTGAGCGTGGCGCGGAAGACCTTCGGCCGCATCGACGTCCTCATCAACAACGCCGGGTTCGGCCGCCTCGACTGGCTGAAAAACCTCACCCCCGAGGAAACCGACCGGATGATCGACGTGAACTTCCGCGCCGCCGTCCACCTCACGCACCTCGTCCTCCCGGAAATGCTCCGGCGCAGGCAAGGCCACGTCGTCTTCCTCGCCTCGCTCGCCTCCTTCATCGCCATGCCCCCGTACGTCCTCTACGCCCCTACCAAGTTCGCCCTTCGGGGTTTCGCCGACGCCCTCCGCCGCGAGGTGGGGCCCCTCGGGATTCGCGTCACCGCGATCTACCCCGCCCCCGCGGCTACCGAATTCGCCGCCCACAACGGCGAAAGCGTCTTCCTCCCCTTCTTTTCGAGCCGCCGCTGGCTCTTTCTCGATCCTGCCATCGTTGCCGACAAGCTCGTCGCCGCCCTTGAACGTCCGCGCGCCCACGTGTTCGTCCCCTGGTGGATTCGCCTTCTCATCTGGGGGGAAGCCCTGTCGCCCTCCCTCGCCGACGCCCTCATCGCCCGTCTCGTCACCCGACCGTATTGGGAACGCGAAACGAGGCGTGAACGCCCGCCCGCTCCCGAAACGGGACGCTAATCGAAAACGGACCGGACGCTTCGGCGTTCGGTCCGTTTTATCGTCTAAAGGGACGATCCGCGCGAGAAGGGGAACCGCCGACCGGCTACCGCATCTATCGAGATACGTCTTCCGGAACGCCGGGAGGCCCTCCCGAGGCGACGCGGGACTGCGGTTCGCCTGCGCTCGCGCCCCGTTCTCCCGAAGCGGGGGAAAGCGTGAACCCACGGTACTGCCGCAGGGCGGCCTCCGCTTCCTCAGGACGCCAAATGCGGCAAAACGAACACACGGGAGAAGAAGAGGGCATCCCGCAGACGAGACACTTGCGCAGGGCAGGCCGCGCCTCGGGAGCCTGTTCGGCAAAGATGTGGGCGATTTCCGTATACCGCTGGTAGAAGTACCGCTTCGTCCCCGGGGAAAGGGCCTCGATGGCGCGGAGCATGGACTGGTACTTCCGAAATTTCGCGTCCTTCCCCAAAGGGCAAGAGCAGCGAACGAATTCCACGTTGTGAAGCCGGGCAAAGGCGACGACCTCGAACTCGCTCGTGAGCGCCAGGGGCTTGATCTTGCGGGCAAACCCGTCTTCCGGCGGAAGGACGGGGAGTCCTTTGGCGAGGTAGTGGAAGTCCCACCGGAGGACGTTGGCGAAGAGCTGCGCGGTGAGGTCGTCGAGGTGGTGGCCCGTGGCCAAGGCGTAGGCGCCGTAAACCTCTGCAGCCTTCAAGGCGTAGGCGTTCATGAGGTGGCGGCGGGTCATCCCGCAAATCGGGCAGATTTTCTTCTCCCGCTTGTAGACGTCGGGGATGGTCTTGTCGTACGCCTCCTTGAGGGAGACGATTTCCACGGGGATTTCAAATCGGCGAGAAAAGGTGAGCACCGCCTCGCGCGACTTCGGCGAGTAGTCGTTTAGGTCGATTCCCAGGTCGACGTGAAACCCGAGGACCTCGTACCCGAGACGTTTGAGCACGAGCGCCGTGACGAGCGAGTCCTTGCCCCCCGAAAGGGCGACGACTACCTTTGCCCGGGGAGGGAGCATGCGGTACCGGCGAATCGTGCGCTCCACCTGTTGGACGAAAAACCCGTCAAAGTGCTCCGCGCAGAGGGAGATGTTGTGCTGGGGCAAGTCGATGTACGCCGGGCGCTTGCAAATCTTACAGCGCCTCCCCTTGCGGGAAAAGAAGTGCCCTTCCGAAGCGTCTTCCCCGAGGGGAGAGAGGTGTATGAACACGTCCTGCTCGCGGTCCACCTTCGTCGCCTCCTTTTTCGCCTTCGTCCGCCTCGGGTGCCCCGATGCATGGAAGGAAAAAAACCGGAAAAGCTAGAGCGTGCACAACTGGGACGGGAGAACGGCCCGAGAGCTCGCCTTTTGAGGAGGGAGATCCCCTGGCTACGGACATCGGAATCGTGGGCGGAGGACTCGCCGGCCTTCGTATCGCGAACCTCCTCGCCCGACGCCTCGGCCGGGAAATCGAAGAAAACCGCGTACGCGTCTCCCTGTACGCAAAGGAGCGCGAGCACACGTATGCCTGCGGTCTTTTGTGCGTATCCCTGGGGCTTCACCCCCTCACGCATTATACCCGAAAACTGGCGGACTTCGTTCACCGGCGGGTGCGCCTCGTCGTCGACGAAGTGTCCGCGATCGACGTGGACAAGGGGAGAATCCACGGCGCGGAAACGCACCGCTTTGACATTCTCGTCCTCGCCACGGGAGCCGAACCCGACTTCGCCTTCGTTCCCGGCTTAGCCGAGACGAGCCACACCTTTTACACGCGCGAAGGTGCCCCCCGCCTCTACGAAGCCCTTAGGTCGTTTCCGGGAGGACGGATCGTATTCTTCGTCGCGCCTCCCTTTAAGGGCCCCGCGGCCCCGGCAGAGTACCTTCCCCTCCTGTCCGACTTCCTCACGCGTCGCGGCGTGCGGGAGCGCACCGAGCTCGTGTACGCGACGCCGGAAAGCACCCTACACCCTCGCGAAGAGCTCTCCCGCTGGATGGAAACGACCTTTGCGCGCCTCGGCGTCCGCGTGGAACGAAACGCCAGGCCGGTCGCCGTCCATCCCGAGGAACGCTACATCGAGACACACCTCGGAACGCGGATTCCCTTTGACCTCCTCATCGCCATCCCACCGCACCGCGGTGCGCGCGTCGTGGAAACCGCGAACCTCCCCCACACGAACGGTTTTGTCCCCGTCGATCCCGCCACGGGAAAGCTCCCCGAACACGACAACGTCTACGTTGTAGGCGACGCCGCTCTCACACCCTGGTGCAAGGCCGGGTCCACGGCTCACTTCATGGCCGAGAAGGTCGTGGAAAACCTCGTCCACCGTCTGGAAGGCCGGGAGGAAATCGCCCGCTTCGACGGAAAGACGGCCTTTTTCCTCTTCGAAAGCCTCGACCGGGCGAACTTCGTATCCTTCACGGGAGGGCAGGGAGTGCGGATATCCCCTCCCTCTTCTCTCCTCGCGGCGGCCAAGTTTGCCTACGACGAGGCGTACTGGTTGGGAATCCTGGGGCTCTTATAATCGGCACCCGCGGCTCGGGAAGCGACATGCAAACGCGTGCGATTTTTCCCCGGGCCCGTTGTGGTCGAAAATCCGCCCTTCTGTGCAAGGAGGATGCCCCATGCCCGATGCGGGTCGCGCACCGGCGAATCCAATGGACGACGCCCTCGTCCTCGCGGAAGCCGCCGCCACGTGCATAACCCCCGAGTCGGCAAGCCGAATAGCGTCGAACATCGTAGGACTCCTCTGCTCCCTCGACCGCCTCACCCAAGAAGTCGAAGCTCAGTCGGAAGGCGTTCTCCACCCGGAGGACGCCCTCGCGTTGCGCAAAGCCCTGAACCGGTTCGCCGCGTGGGAAGCTTCCGGGGCGTGGGAGGAGCTCACCGAAGCGATGGGACTCCTCGTCGCCTTGCGCGAACTCCTCACGGGGGAACGCCTCACCGCCTACGCCCGTACCCTCGCGTTCTTCCTTCGGACGTTCGACGACCTCGCCCAATACGGGGCTTCCGATGCGCTGGCCCGCCTTCGGGACACCTACGCCCTCGCACGGGAAGATCTCGTCGCACGGCCGCACCCCCCCTCCGTCCGGGAAGTCCTCCGCCTCCTCGTCGATCCGAACGTTCGGACGAAGGTATGGCTCTTCCTCCGCACCCTGCAGGGCGTGTAGCGCCCTCCCACGCGAACGTGCGAAGCCAGGCCTCCATCCCACTACGGCGGTTCGTCCATGCCGCCCTCGCACGCAACGCGCGGAACTCGGCCCTTCGGGTTAGGAAACCGGTGTACGGCATGCTTCTTTAGGTTTATTTAGCGACCTATTTGGATCACCCAGCAAAACTGGTCGTCCGGGTAGGACAACTTCCCACCCGAGGAGTTCGAACGAAAGCACGCTGTGTGGAGGCCGGGTGCGAGGCGGTCGGGGAGCTTCACGCGGAACGTAGCGAGCGGAGGTTGGGTGGACGTGAGGAAGACGTCGGCGAAGGGGAGCACCTGCTCTTCATCGAGGACAAACGTAAAACCCGAGAGGTCGATCGTATCGCCGCTCACACGCTCCGGAGGCAGGCGGTAGAGGATCTCCACCATCGTCCCCGGACGAACCACGTCGTGCTCGTACGGATGTACTTCCACGACGCCGCTCGTCTCGGAAACCCCTCCTCCTTCGGAGGGCCGAGGAGTAGGGGGGCCCTGTGAGTTTGCCTGGGCTCCCCCGAACAGCCCATCCGACCTCCCGAAGGAGAAAATCGCGGAATAGATGAGGTATGCGAGCCCCACGAAAAGCACGACCAGCACCAAAACCTCCAAGGTTTTTATCGCGAGTTTCATCCTCGGCCTCTCTTCCTTGATCTCATCATTGCGCTCGCTTCGCTTCGTACTTTACCACAACCTACTTCCGTTTCCACCCCCCTTTGCGCCCGACGATTGCATATCTATGGAATAGGTGCTACGACGGACCGGGTCAGATCCCGTTCCGCAACTCATGGACAAATATCCCAAGAGAGGGATATGTCCCGGTTGCTTCCTGCTTCATCGGCGGGGTGCTCGTAGACCGGGTTGCCCCGTTCCGCCGCAGAGCCCGTCTCCACAGGCTTCACTTCCCGCGGAGCTCGCGGTAGGGCAGCCTATGTGCCGACTGCCAGGGCAAATTTGAGCAGATTCTTCGCCGCGTTCTCGTCTCGGTCGTGGTGTGCACCGCAAACGGGACACGTCCACGCCCGGACGGAAAGCGGAAGTTCGGGAAGAACGTATCCGCAGGAAGAGCACGTCTTCGACGTCGGCTCAAAGCAGTTCACCTTCACAAGCCTCACGCCCCGAAGCTTGGCTTTCGCTTCGAGGAGCGCCCGGAAGGTGCCCCACCCGACGTCGGCGATGTGCCGCGCGAGGCGGTCGTTCTTCAGCATCCCGGCGACGTTCAGATCCTCGATCGCGATCACCGGATGCAGCCGGACGAGTTCGGCCGTGAGCTTGTGGAGGAAGTCCAGGCGAATGTTCCGGATCTTCCGGTGCAGCCGGGCCAGGCGAAGGGCCGATTTTTGCCGGTTCTTCGAACCTCTTTCTTTCCGGCTGTGGGCACGCTGGCGTCTTTGGAGGAGGCGGAGCCTTTTGGCTAGGGGCTTGGGCGCTTCGATTTGGGTGACGCCGCCACCTTCTTCCGCCTTCGTCGCGAAGGAATTGAGCCCGAGGTCAATCCCGGCGGCCGGGCCCTTAGGAGGGGCGGGATCCGGAACTTCTTCCTCCACCGTCACGCTCACAAACCAGCGGTCAGCCTCCCGGCTGACCGTGGCGTGAAGGATGCGCCCCTGCGGAAGATACGTGCGCACGGATCCGCTCTTCTTCCGGCAGACGGGCTTTTCTTTGAGGCGGACGGCGCCGATCCGGGGTAGCACGATGTGGCGCGCCTTTCCGGGATGGCGTAGGTCTAGTCCGTCTACGAGGAGCCGGATCGTTCCGGAACTGTTGTCGAGCCGGAAGCGGTCCCGGCCATCTTTCTTTCGCCGCGGCTTGGGGTAGCCGACCTTCCGGCCGGTCTTCCGCCCGCGGAAAAAGTTCTTGAACGCCTTTTCCAGATCCCGCAGCGCCTCCTGCGGCG